>CALJIY010000524.1 GCA_937973945.1 uncultured Saprospiraceae bacterium
CTGTAAGGCGGGTTTCGGTAGTATGAAGCATAAGGCACTCACCTCCTCTTTTGACTATTCAGGCCCGATGACAGAAACTGTTTTAATGGGCAACTTAGCCATTCGTAGTTATGCACTCGGGAATCTCAATAAAAGAGGCCGAATGGATTATTATGGTCGAAAGAAGCTATTGTGGAATGGTGCGGATATGAAAGTGACTAATTTTGAGGAGGCTAATCAATTTGTGGGTCGAGAATATAGGGAGGGTTGGAAATTGATATAAATACCCCATCTTGAGTACTAATTAAAAAGCGGCTAGGATATATTCCTAGCCGCTTTTTTTGTTGCTGCAATTGTTTGAATCAGAATTTTCTTAATTTTTGAATTTACAGAATTGGACTAGTGCTTTATTATTTTGTGTAATTATTTTTAATTTTCTTTCTACTTCTTAGATGAGACCAGTACATGTGCCCGCTCGAAAATCCTAAAAATCCCGTCATCCTAAAAATCCTAGTCCTACTTCTGCACCACAAACCGCATCCGATACTCCTGCCGAATCTGCCCCTTCTTAATCTTATCCAATTTCCGTCGCACCAAACGCCGTTTCAACGGCTTTAAATGTTCTGTAAAAAGAACCCCATCAATATGATCATACTCATGCTGAATCACTCGTGCATTGAGATCCGAAAAAGTCTCCGTATGCTCCTCGAAGTTTTCGTCCAAGTACCGAATAGTTAAGACCTCTGGACGATTAACATCTCCTCGAATATCGGGAATACTCAAGCAGCCTTCCTCATAAGGTTTAAGCGCACCCGTTTCCTCCACCTTTTGCGCATTAATCATCACCTTCTTAATCCCTTTAAAAGGCTCTCCCTCTTTTTCCATCTGCGTAGAATCCAATACAAACAAACGAATCGGCAAGCCAATTTGCGGCGCTGCCAAGCCAACCCCCTGCGCATTGTACATGGTTTCCCACATATTAGCAATCAAGTCCTGAAGATCAGGATACTCCGCCGTAATATCAGTTGCCACCTTTTTTAAAACAGGTTGTCCGTATGCGTAAATTGGTAAAATCATTCTTAGAAGTATGAAGTAGTAGGTATGAGGTATGAAGTATGAAGTAATAGGTATGAGATAGACTCCTACTTAGTACTTTATACCTTATACTTCATACCTGATACTTAATTATGCGTTTCTATTAATACAGTTCAAATCCTCGAAAGCTATTTTTAAACGCTCGACGAAAGATTGTTCGCCAGCTCTTAGCCATTTTCTTGGATCGTAGTATTTCTTGTTAGGCACATCGTCTCCATCTGGATTACCGATTTGTGCTTGTAAGTAGGCTCTATTTTTTTCTTCGTATGCTCTTACGCCATCCCAAAATGCCCATTGCATATCTGTGTCAATGTTCATTTTCACAGCACCATACTCTATCGCCTCTCTAATTTCTTCTCTACTAGAACCAGAACCACCGTGGAATACAAAGTTAATCGGCATATCTTCCGTATCGAATTCTTTTTGAATATGATCTTGAGAATTCTTTAAGATGACTGGCTTTAGTTCTACATTACCTGGTCGGTATACCCCATGCACATTACCAAAAGCCGCAGCTACGGTAAAGCGATCACTGATTGGCTTTAGCGTCTTGTACGCATAAGCTACCTCAGATGGTTGTGTATATAAACGAGAACTATCCACATCTGTATTATCTACACCATCTTCTTCTCCACCTGTAACGCCTAATTCGATTTCTAAGGTCATACCTAACTTAGACATTCGCTTGTGATATTTCTCACAGATCTCAATGTTTTCCTCTAAAGATTCTTCAGACAAATCCAACATATGAGAGCTATACAAAGGATAACCTCTAGTTTTGAAGAATTGTTCACCTGCATCTAATAAACCATCAATCCAAGGTAATAATTTCTTAGCACAGTGATCTGTGTGTAAAATTACAGGCACGTCATAGGCCTTTGCCATAGCATGTACATGCATTGCACCAGAGATACCACCTAAGATAGCAGCACGCTGATTATCGTTAGAAATGGACTTTCCAGCATAAAAAGTACAACCTCCGTTAGAGAATTGAACAATGACTGGCGAATTAACAGCCTTTGCTGTTTCTAATACTGCATTAACAGAATCTGTACCGACTACATTGACTGCTGGTATTGCAAAATTATTTTCATTTGCAAAGTTCAATAAGTCTGTTACTTCATCTCCGTGTAAAACTCCAGAACGAAATCTTGCCATTTTATTATTTGTTTGATTGTGACTGATGTCAAAATTGAAGGAATAAATGATGCCAAAAACAAAGTTAGTGTTATTTAAACACTAAGTGATCGTTTTGAAGCACAAAAATACGAAATTTATAGATTGCTTGTCGGCTCACAATTTCTTAGCTGCAATTACCTTAAAAAATTCATGAACTAACAACAAAGATTTGCCCTTATAGAATATATCAGAATAGAATCTTTTTTGATGTAATGCCCATACTTCTTCGTCTTTTTCTAAAAACTTCCATAGGGTTCGACTTATTTTAAAAAAGCGTTCTATATCATTTAGCTCTGGAATATTTCGGCTACCTAGGTGGATAAGGCTTTGTTTAAACGTATCAAAATTGTAGAGGGTATACTGCAATGGATAACGAAAACTGAGGTATAAAGAAAGCATAAAATAATCGTGATAATGATTATTCTCAATTTTTAAAGGAAACTGAATTTTATATTCGCTCAGCAAATCATCACAATAGAATATAAAACGATCTATTCGATCCGCCACATTTTTATCCTCATTAAATAGATCTCCAAAAATATGACCTAAATACTCCGGGGACATCTCTCCTAAGGTTAATAATACTTCCTTGGGTCGATACGTCCCATCTTTCCAAAGTCTACTAGTTTGGGAATTCTTCAAGCTCTTATCATATACCGATAACAGATCAGGATCCTCTATATTCCAATTATCTTGAAATACTTTTTGACTTTCCCATTTATAGAGCTCCTCCCCTGCCGACTTGCGTTTTAAGTAAGTTTTAAAATGTTGAACGTAGGCTTCAATTTTTTGTAAATTCATTGATACTAAACTTTGACGTTCTTTGAAGTTGGTTAAGGATGTATTTCAGGTTCTTGCAATACAGATTCGCAGACCTGATATACATTTTTGAACAACTTCTTTAAAAGAATTTCCACAAAAGTAGGGGTTATTCCGTTTTAAATAGTCTAGTATAGTAATGGCTAGCAAATAGGTGTCGCTGAATCCTATATAAAATTATAGGCTAGGATAGTAAGCAAATAAAAACAAAAGAGTAATTTTGCATGGCAATTAACTTAAAAATAAGGAGAGAATTGGACAATTCTCCCCTGCTAAAACTTTAAATAAGTTTGGATTGTTAGTTGATACGCAATAAATACTTTGAAACCTTACAGGTTTTAAGAACAGAGAAGCGAGAGCAGAGAATAGAGACGTATTTCGTTTAAAAGTCGAAAAAATTCGTTGTTTTTAAACGAAATACGTCTCTGCTCTCTGTTCTACTTTTTTTTGTATGATTTAGAATTTTACTGCCCTAAGAGGTATACCATAAAGAAATTAAACGTTTTTCAATGACATTAAAGGAATATGGCCAACAGGTAGTTTATAAAGGAATACATCCTTTCATTAAACTATTGATCAAATTGGGCATTACTCCCAATATTATTACGCTGATTGGCCTAGGTTTGAATTTTTTGGCTGCCATAGTACTAATATACGGAGCGGAAATGGGTGTCAGAGAAGATCATTCCTACGTTGGTTGGGCTGGCGCTATTATCCTATTTGCAGGTTTATTCGATATGATAGATGGACGATTAGCTAGACTAGGCAACATGGCTAATGACTATGGTGCATTGTTTGATTCTGTTATGGACCGATACAGTGAGATGATTATGTTCTTAGGGATCATCTATTATTTAGTTTCTTATGATTATTTCATGAGTTCTCTTTTTGCATTTATTGCCATGATAGGCTCTGTAATGGTCAGTTACACAAGAGCTAGAGCAGAAGGTTTAGGCGTGAATTGTAGTGTAGGTTTGATGCAGCGACCAGAAAGAATTTTGATTATTGGAATATCCGCTATCTTATGCGGTGTATTCTCTTCTCTATACAGTGGTAACTTTCGTTTTATGGTAGAGGGAATTCCATTCCCACTATTTGAAACGATTACTATATTTACTTTACCATTAACCATATTAGCTGTTATGGCCAATATTACGGCTTTGCGTCGTTTATTCCATAGCAAGCAGGAATTGATGAAAGAATAGGAAGCCAGAACAATGATGAATTAAAAATGATGAATGATGAATAACCAACAGGACTTAAATGCTGGATTTCTAAGGTTAAGTGGATTAATCATTTCTCATTGAGCACTTACTCAGTTTGCTAACAAGGCTCACGTTGTCAACGTCTTACGTCTGACTGCTGACAGTCCTGGAAGGTGGATCTGACATCTGACTTCTGAAAATATCCAGTATTTGTTATAGATAGACAGAAGAAACTAAAAGTATGAAAAAGAACTATATATCCAATAAGGATGAGTCTGCTCGGATGTTTAAAAGCAGCTTTTTGGAAGCGTTCACGAAGGTACACTGGTCTGTACCTTTATTCATTTTTATTCCATTTATCGGCTATTTATTCTACAATATGTGGATGAGCGAAACATTGGGTATCGGTACTTCCTTCTTATGGATACTTGCAGGCTTAGTTGTGTGGTCCGTTACAGAATATGTACTCCATAGATTTGTTTTTCATCAGGAGCTTCCAGGTAAATTAGGTGCCAGAATTCATTTTATTGTACATGGCGTGCACCATGACTACCCAAATGATTCTAAACGATTGGTTATGCCTCCCGTCTTAAGTTTACCACTAGCTTATTTATTTTATCTATTATTTCGATCACTCGTAACAGGTATTGCTTTTTATCCTTTCTTTGCAGGATTTTTAATTGGGTATTTATGTTATGATATGCTACACTATGCCATTCATCATGCACCAATGAAAGGAAAAATATGGATGGCTTTAAAAACCCATCATTTAAAGCACCACTTTAAAGATCCGCATAATGGCTACGGTGTTAGTTCCCCAATATGGGACGTAGTCGTTGGTACTCAATTTTCTAATAAAAAGGAAAAGCATTCTTCGTAAAGAACTTGTTATACGCTTAAAAAATCTACCATAAAAACCAATTCTCAACTATCATATTGACAAGCATTACCCGACCATATAATACCAATTTCAATCGTTTTACAACTAAAAATGTAATAGGTGCGACCCTTATAAGTAGTCTTTATTTGTTCATGGCCTATTTTGTAATTGGCTGGCGAGCAGATCACCTACATTTATGGCTCGTTCTAATTCTTTGTTACTTTGCATTTCCTTTAAGCAGAAAAATATTCTGGGCCTTCTTGTTCTTTTTGATCTACTGGTTTTTATATGATTCCTTGAGGGCCTATCCTAATTATATGGTCAATCCAGTAAGTATTCAAGAGTTATACGAAGCAGAGAAAAGTATTTTTGGTATATCAACTAGTTCGGGGCTACTGACACCAAATGAATATGCTGCTGCTAATAGCCATCCCTTTTTAGATGTATTGGCACCTTCATTTTATTTGACTTGGGTCCCTATACCGATGCTTTTTGTAGTCTACTTATTCTTTAAGGATAAACCGATCATGGCTCAATTTGCCTTTAATTTTTTGCTCGTAAATATAATCGGATTGATTATCTATTATATCTATCCAGCGGCTCCTCCTTGGTATGTAGCCGAACATGGCTTTGAATTTAAAGCTGGTACGCCAGGAAGCCCCGCTGGTCTAATAAAATTTGACAGATTCTTTAATATTAATATATTTGAAGGAATGTATGCTAAAAATGGAAATGTTTTTGCGGCAATTCCGTCATTACATTCTGCTTTTCCTGTATTATTACTATATTTCGGTATAAAGAAGCGCTTAGTGGCCGGATCAATTTTCTTTTTCGTTATATTAGCAGGTATATGGTTTGCTGCTGTTTACACAAATCATCACTATATTATTGATGTTCTTTGTGGAGGAGCTACTGCTTTATTTTCTATTTTTCTTTTTGAGCAAGTATTGATGAAGACGAGCGTGAAAGATTGGTTAGCTCAATATGTTGAGTTATTAAAATAATATAAACCTATCCTTTATAGGGTTTTTAGAATAGAAAAACGAGCGCATAGCATAGATGTACTTTCGTTTAAAACAGATAACATTCGTCGTTTTAATCGAAATAGGTCTCTATTCTCGCTTCTCTGCTCTCTATTCTGTTTTATAGATTTTGGAGAACATAATAAATTTTAAATATGAACTTACTGAGAAGTAAGCTGGCTTCCTATACCCGACCAGCAGAAGTAAAAAAGCAAGGCATATACCCCTACTTTAGAGAAATTAGCTCTGACCAAGACACCGTTGTGAAGATGAATGGCAAGGATGTCTTAATGTTTGGATCTAACTCCTACCTAGGACTAACCAATCACCCTAAATTAAAAGAAGCTTCAAAAAAAGCAATCGATAAATATGGTTCTGGTTGTGCGGGTTCCCGTTTTTTGAATGGTTCCTTAGATATTCATACAGAGTTAGAAGAAAAACTGGCTGCATATGTTGGTAAGGACGAAGCGCTTGTTTTTAGTACCGGTTATCAAGTTAATCTTGGTGTAATCTCTTCTGTTGTTGGTCGCCATGACTATATAATAATGGATGATACCAATCATGCCTGTATTATAGATGGTGCTAGATTAGCTTTTGCTAAAAAAGTAAAGTATCGCCACAATGATATGGCTTCTTTGGAGAACGTCTTACAAAAATTGCCGCAAGATGTTATTCGCTTAATAGTCACGGATGGCGTGTTCAGCATGGAAGGGGATATTTGTAAATTGCCAGAGATTGTAGCATTGGCAAAAAAATACAATGCGAATATCATGGTAGATGATGCCCATGCTTTAGGTGTTATCGGAAAAGGTGGTCGAGGAACAGCTTCTCATTTTGGTTTGACAGATGATGTAGATCTAATAATGGGTACGTTTAGTAAGTCCTTAGCCTCTATCGGTGGATTTATTGCGGCGGATTCTGATACGATTAATTTTTTAAAGCATCATGCTCGCTCGCTGATTTTCAGTGCTAGTATTGCCCCTGCGAATGCGGCTAGTGTGATTGCGGCGCTTGATCTAATCCAAGAAGAACCAGAGTTGATTGATAATTTATGGGATATTACTAATTATACCATGGAAGGCTTGAAAGCAATTGGTCTAGAAACAGGTCCAACAGAAACGCCTATTATCCCTATTTATGTTAGAGATGATATCAAGACCTTTAAACTAACGGCAATGCTCCAAGACATGGGCGTATTCGTTAATCCCGTTATTTCTCCAGCTGTTGCTAGTGAAGACTCGCTCATACGTTTTTCGTTGATGGCGACCCATACTAGAGCGCAAGTAGATGAGGCCTTAGATAAACTAGGAAAAGTAGCAAAAGCTTTAGGTGTTCCTATGGTAGAGCAGGTATAAGCCTAATTCTGACAGCGCGTCAAAATCATAAATTTTAAATCATATCTATATAAATCCAGCTGGTTATTAGATAACAGCTCAAGTGGATTTATAAAATGGCATTTGGAACTACCTTCCAAATGCCATTTTTTTGGGCTTATCTAAATAATCCCGAAGCTAATCATTATTGTTGCTTCATAACCTTACGAGTAAATACTTTTCCTGTAGCTGCTCTAACCTGTAGGAAATAAATTCCAGCATGTAATTGACTTAAATCTATTTGTGTATCGTCAAAGATCGTTCTATCGATAACTACTTTTCCCGTCCCATCCAAAACTTGTAATTGTCCTTGTTCAAATTTATGTAAATTAATCCTTACTTGTGAATGTACAGGATTAGGATATATGCTAATACCCATTTTATTTTTATACGCTTCTGTTTCCGCAGTTGCAATAAAAAGAAATTCTGCTGTATGCTCTTCTTGAAGTGCCGGAGGGCAATCTTCTATAGAAGCTAGAAAAATAGAGCCAGCATTAGCTTGAAAACCTGGTTCCATCAGTACTGCATTTTCTGCTAAAAACTGAACATCTTCTCCACTTTGCACGGTGCCCTTCGAGAAAATATGTTCTGCTCGATAGATACCTGAGTCTATATCATTTTGATCTATATTTTTAGTGGTCTCACAAATATCCATGGGCATACAAATCGCTTTATTCACACAGAGTATCTCAAAATTATCAAAATAATACATGCTGTTATCGTAAGAATTAGAAGCAAAGAGAATCAAAAGATTGTCTACATCTGTAGAAGCAACACTAGCATCTGGTCGATCTATAAAATCAAAAGCTAATCGTTCCCAAGCATTTTGTACAGTGGTAACTGTTTTATAACGACTGTGCCGTCCGGAAGGATAGTTATCTGCAGATTCTGAATCATCTTCAAGTTGAATGATTACGGTAGTACCCACTGGTGCATTTGAATAAATATCAATATAAAACTTTTGGTCGCCATCAGTAAGAGCCGTTGCATCTACTGGAGTATTAATAACATATTGCAATGCATCATACTGCGCTGTAACTTTTCTACTATATTTACCAACAAGTGTAGAACCATTCACGGCATCTGGGGAAGGATTATTTAAATCTTCTTGGAGTACACCATTGGATTTTTTGTGACTTATTGTAGGATCTAGATCAAAATTCTCCAATACCTGTTCTGTGATCATAGATAATCCTGGTGCAACGTTCACATATTGTTGAATAGTCTTTGCTTCACATACATTCCCACCAAGTGCCACGGAAACAATACCACTAGAACTAGCTCCTCCCCAATTCACCGTAATGGAATGGGTACCTTGTCCTGATACGATCGTTGCTCCTGTTGGCACTGACCAATTATAAGTAGTTCCTGTCTGCGCATTTTCTATAGTATAAATCTCTCCTACAGCTTGATTCAAAACCTCTACTTTACCTATCAAAGATGGAAATTGCCCGTTATACACGCGAACATAATCCACTTCCATAGTTTGGGGAAAGTTGGTTGTGCCATCAGGGCTACCGGGTAAGTTCCCCCCCACTGCCAAATTCAAAATAAAGTAAAAATCCTTATCGAAGGGCCAATGTTCTGGAGCTAAATCAGCCGCTGTTTTAGTAGAAAATAGATAATCATCAATATACCATTTAATAGCAGTTTGATCCCATTCGATAGCAAATTCATGAAAATCATCATCAAATCCACCACTGTGTAATCTATATTCAGCTCCCGTATGTTTATTATTAGGCCAAGGTGGTCCATAATGAAGCGTCCCAAAAGCTATATCTGTTTCTTGCCCAAGGTATTCCATAATGTCAATCTCGCCACTCTGTGGCCAAGAACCATATGCTGATTCGGTGGGCAACATCCAAAAGGCTGGCCATAAACCCTGACCTTCAGGTAATTTAATGGAAGCCTCAAAACGACCATAGGTCCAATCTCCTTTATTAATCGTTCTAATACGCGCAGAAGTATAATCTCGACCATCAAAAGTTTCCTCTTTGGCAGTAATTCGCAATGTACCATTTGCCACTACCGCATTTTCAGAGCGATAATATTGTAATTCTGAATTCCCCCATCCGCATAAATTTGGACAACCATCTCCTATTTGTGGCGTCCATTTTGTGGCGTCTAGGCTGTTCCCTGTAAACTCATCTGACCAAATAAGTTGAGGGCATGATATTGTTGTTTTACTAATATCTTCCTTTCTAGAATCTTCAGAAATAAAGCTTAAGCGATTAAGGAAAGATTCATAATTCCCAATGAATTGGTTCACGAGACCAATAGGCATTAGAAATACGAATAATAATGTAAAGTAGTTTTTCATGTGTTTATATTTGAGAAAGATCTCCTTAAGGATATCAAAGTAGTGTTTAAACTATTTTGAAATTACCTGATGTATCCTTACCTTACCCTGCATGTAAACAAAGCTTTTAAAGTGGTAAATGGAGTAAATTTTCCAAATGCCATTTTTCTATAGAACCCATAATAGTACCGCATGAGAAATCTTAGTTTGCTACTAATTTGGTGCTTATCATTTACGGTGACTTATGGACAAGAAAATCTCCATAAAGATACCCTAACAGTCGCATATACCCAAGCCCCTCCCTTCATCATTGAAAATCAAGAAAACTTAACAGGAATCAGTATCTACCTATGGGAGAAGATCGCCAATGAACTAAATCTCCCTTTTAGATATCAAGCCCTATCTTTTAAAGAAATACTAGATGGTTTAGAAAATGGTACCATCGATATTAGTATTAATCCATTGACGATTACGCATGAACGGTATAGAAAATTTGATTTTACTCATTGTTTTTATACCTCCTATTCCACGATTGCTGTACATGAAGTTTCCTCTATCCGAAGACTTTCCCAATTTTTAAAATCTGTATTCAATCTTAATTTTCTTCGAGGCTTGTTATTCCTTTTATTTATCGTTTCTATCTTCGGACTCCTAATTTGGCATTTTGAAAAAGAAAAAAATCCTACCCAATTTCAGCCTGACCGTAAAGGCATTTGGGATGGCATCTGGTGGTCCATTGTAACTATGACGACCGTAGGCTATGGAGATAAAACCCCTAAAACAAAAGGCGGTAAAATGGTGGCATTGGTGTGGATGCTAAGTGGTATTCTTTTTATATCTGGCTTGACAGCT
>CALJIY010000525.1 GCA_937973945.1 uncultured Saprospiraceae bacterium
AAGTCTGCATCATTGGTATTAATAGATTTACTCAATGCTAGATATTGCTTATTGTTAGAGATGCCATTGAAATCATAAGCTCCATCATTTTGATAAATCAATTGACTGCTAAAGTCTTCTAATTTCATTTCATAAACATCCATCAATCTAGGATCTCTTTGACTAAACCCATAAAAGAAACTTTGACCATCGTGCGCCCAACCATAAAAGGACGCTCTTGCTTTTTCGCCAGGAGTTAGTTCTTTTATCGTCCCATCTTCATTCCGAACAAATAGATGAAAAATTTCATTTCCATTATCATCACTTCTAAAAAGAACACGTTTGTCATTCGGAAAATAAGAGATCGAAAAGATAGACGAGGTTTCAGAATTAGTCAAAGGTTGAAGGTCACCACCTTCAACAGGAATCGTATAGGCATTATAAATACCTGTCTCATTACTGGTTACTAATAAGTCTTTCTTGTCGGGAGAAAAACTACCACCGAAAATACTCTTGGTATCTAAAAATTGATCGATGGTGTATTGCGCTATGCTCGGCGGCGCTTTTTCTTGTTGACATGCGGTAAGTAGCGTGAAGAGAAGTAGTAGGTTTAGATAGGAGGTCTTTTTCATAATGGGGAATTTTAAAGTTTTATTGAAGGTAGGGATTTTTTGGGACAGAATAAATTTTGAGGGCTAATTATCTCGATTAGGGAAAAATTTATTTATACTATAGATGATAGTAATTATTTATCAATAAATTGAGTTTTATTTCTACTCATACATTTTTAAATCATCCACGTAAATGAAAAATGCATTTTTATTACTGGTCCTATTCCTACTCCCCTTCTCTTCATTTACACAAGATACCATGTGCGTTAGCCAAACAATAGAGCACAAAATATTCTCTGATCACTTGCAAGAAGAAAGGAAGTACTGGATAAGTTTACCCCTTAATTATGATTCTCGAAACTAGTAAACTTTGATAGTTGATAAGACCGACTTATCAAATCACTTAACTAAAACATCATGAAAGGAATAATAAACACCCCATTAATAGGATTTAAATAGTTGAAATAAAGCAGGCACTTAAATCCGAGGAAAGAAAAGGGCTGATAGTTTTTACTATCAGCCCTTTTTTAACTAACGTTTAGGTCCACGCCCACGTCCTCTACCACCTGGTCCTCGTCCTCTACCTCGTCCCTTTGCCCAACCTGGTAGGCTACTTTCTTCGTCTTTATCTTTTTTATGTTTCTTTTTCTTCTTCTCCTTTTTTTGCTTTTTCCATTCTTCATATTCCTCTCGTTCTTCTTCTGATTCGAATTGTTCCCGTTCCCTTTTACGGCGTTCTCGTTCTCTGCGCCATTCCTCTAGTTCTTCTTCATCTTCCTCTGTTTCAAATTTTTCTCGCTCTTCTGCTCTTTTTCTGGCAGCTTCTTCTCGTTCTTTCTCTAGCTTTTCTCGTTCCTCTGCCCTTCTATTTTCTGCTTCTTCCAATTCTTTCTCTAAAGCTTCAGCTCGCTTTTGTTCTTCTATTTCTTCTGCACGCTGTCTTTTCCAATCCTCCCAATCTCTAATATCTTCTTGTTCTTCTTCTTCCTGTTGTTGCTTCCTTTTTGCATCTTCCTCTACTGTCTTTTTTATTCGTTCTTGAATCCTATCAAATACACTACTTGGTGCTGTTTGAACTGTAGGATCCTCTCGATTAGTCGTTTTTATATCTTCTAATTTCTTTTCTAATATTACTTGTATCTCCTCTTTGGAAGGAGTTTGTTGAGCATTTTCTGTTGATACTTGTTCAAATTGATCTTTAATAATATCAAAAATCGAAGAGGTGACGGTCTCTTCGTTAGGATTTTGTTGATTCTCTATTTTTGATTTTTCAACAATATTTTTAAGTCTACTGAATATTCCCATTGTTAATATTTTTAAATTAGATCTAAAAGTTGTTTAAGATTAAAGTTATCTCAAGGTAAATAAAACACGATAAATATATTATTTTTTTATTCATGAAAATTTAAACAATACTTTTGACGAACACATTTCTTATCGTCACTCCCTGAAAAATAATTCGCTCTTAAAAAATCACAAAAAAAGGGCTGATAGTTTTTACTATCAGCCCTTTTTTAATAGCTCAAAGACTATATCTTATCCACCAAAATCATCAAACGCAATATTCTCTTCTGGCACCCCTAAGCTATCCAAAGTTCGAATAACCGATTGATTCATCATTGGCGGTCCACAGAAGTAGTATTCAATTTCTTCTGGCTCTGGGTGATCTTTTAGATACTTCTCATGACATACAGACATTACATATCCTTTGAAACCTTCACCATTTGGATCATCTATCGTTTCCTTTACCGTCCAATTATCTTCTGGTAATGGATTATCTAATACTACATGGAAACGGAAATTTGGAAATTCTTTTTCGATCTTTCTAAATTCTTCGATGTAGAATAATTCTCTTCTTGTACGACCACCATACCAGAACGACACTTTTCTATCCGTTGTCTTTAATGTATGGAATAGGTGATATAGGTGTGATCGCAATGGTGCCATACCTGCTCCACCACCGATGTAAACCATTTCTTTTTTAGTCTCCTTAATAAAGAATTCTCCATAAGGACCAGAGATCGTAATCTTATCGCCTGGCTTCTTAGAGAATACATAAGAAGAACATACCCCTGGATTAACAGCCATCCAACCATTTGTTTTTCTATCAAACGGTGGCGTTGCAATACGGATATTCAACATCACAATATTTCCTTCCGCTGGGTGATTGGCCATAGAGTAGGCACGGAATTGTTCCTCGTCATTCTTCATCTTCAAATCCCATAGCTTGTATTTGTCCCACTCACTTCTAAACTTATCTGGTCCAGAAGGATCATCTGGATGTGGTGCTATATCCATATCCTTGAAATTTACCTCTACTTCTGGAACATCTATTTGAATATATCCACCAGATTCGAAATCTAATGTTTCGCCTGCGGGTAATTCTACTACAAATTCTTTAATGAAAGAAGCTACGTTATAATTAGAACGTACCGTACACTCCCACTTCTTGATACCAAATATTTCTTCTGGAATCGTGATTTCCATATTCTCCCGCACCTTCACTTGACAAGCTAAACGCTTATGCTCGGCAGCTTCTTTACGAGTTAAGTGGTTCATCTCTGTAGGTAAAACATCTCCTCCTCCTGATAATACATGACACTCGCACATCGCACAAGTACCACCACCACCACAAGCGGATGGCAAGAAGACACTCTTATCTGATAATACAGAAAGTAATGTTGATCCAGGCTTTACTAACAATGGATTTTCTGTATCTCCATTTACTACAATAGATACATCGCCTTGCGGCACTAATCTCTTTCTTGCTCCAATCAGCATAAATGCTAATGCTAAAATTACAGCACTAAAGACAATGATCGCAATTAAAACATTCATAATTTCTTATTTAGTTTGTCATTTGATGAATAAGTTGATCAAATAACTACTACGTAATAATTTCTCAATTAAATATTGTTCTTTTTGCATTCTGCGTGAGCTTATGCCTAGAGGCATAAAGCGCTTAGGGAAAAAGAACCAAAAACCCTAGACAAAAAGCCAGCCCATCCGCAAGCGGTTCGGGAATAAATTCCCTCATCTCCAGTATTTTTGTCGGGCCTCCCGCTTAGATGTTGACCATACTAAGCGTAACATTCCTCACTAATTACTCTATTTAGTGCCAGTCAAAGCTGCTGGGTCGATACCCATCAAACTCATAAACGCAATACCCATCAAGCCTGTTAAGATAAAGGCCATGCCTAATCCTCTTAATGCAGGTGGTACATCTGAGTAACGGATTTTTTCTCGGATTGCAGCAATGGCGATAATTGCTAAGAACCAGCCAAAGCCACCTCCTAATCCGAAGGCAATAGATTCTGCAAAATTATATTCTCTTGCTACCATAAATAAAGAGCCCCCTAATATCGCACAGTTCACCGTAATCAGTGGCAGGAAGATACCCAAGGAGTTATATAAGGCAGGTGAGACTTTTTCAATTACCATCTCTACCAATTGTACCATAGAGGCAATTACAGCGATAAACAAAATTAATCGCAAAAAGGTTAGATCTAAACCATTAATCGCACCATCTAATAGGTAGTTATTAATTAACCAGTTGATTGGCATCGTAATACCTAGTACGAAAATAACCGCTAAACCTAATCCAAATGCGGTCTTTACCGTCTTAGATACTGCTAAGTATGAACACATTCCTAAGAAGTAGGCCAATACCATATTGTCAATAAAGGCCGCTTTTATGAAAATATTAAAAAGTTCCATTTTTATTAAGTATGAAGTATGAAGTAATAGGTAAGTAGGTATGAAGTAAGAAATAATAGGTAAGAAGTAATAAGGTCATCTATACCTACTTATTACTTCTTACCTATTACTTCTTACTTTTCACTTCTTACTTCCTAAGAAACGTCAACTAATTTTGGTGTTCGTGATCTTTGTATCCAAATGAAGATACCAATTAAGAACATGGCTGCTGCTGGTAAAACCATTAAGTTGTTATTGGAGTACCAAGAGAACATAGAACCAATACCTGATTCTGCCATTGTGTTAATGAAGTAATCTGCATTAGGACCAATAATTTTCATCTCTGCTGGACTACCTGCAAATAAACTTCCTTTACCAAAAAATTCTCTAAAGAAAGCTACCAATAAAAGAATCGCTCCATATCCCAAGCCATTTCCAATACCATCTAAAAAAGAACGCCAAGGCCTATTCGCCATTGCGAACGCTTCCAAACGCCCCATCACGATACAGTTGGTAATAATCAAACCAATGTAGACAGATAAATCTTTATATACTGGATAACTGAAATATTTTAAAGACAGCTCTACCACCGTTACTAAAGTCGCAATAATGACTAATTGAACAATCATCCGAATAGACTTCGGGATTCTGTTTCTTAGTACAGAGGTAATCAAACTAGAAAATCCACATACAAAAACTACGGCTACAGATATAACCAATGATGGATATATCAATGAAGTAACCGCCAGTGCAGAACAAATTCCTAATACCTGAATGGTAATCGGATTATTGTCATACAATGGATCAGTGATTAACTGCTTCTCTTTTTTTCCGAATAAAGGCTCCGATTTCGCTGCTGCTGATTTCGCTGCCGTAGTAGCTTCCGCCATTTTATTATTTTTTACTATTGAAAATTGCTATTTTCTCTATAAAAGTTAGTAGCAATTTTAACAATCAAAAAGTTGTATGATTAATTTTATCTTACTCTACCAACATGCCGATAGGCTTCCCTTTACCAGTTTTTAATTTCTTAAAATAAGGCTGGTAGTATTTAATACCTCTATATAGCATTTCAGATACTCCATCAGCAGTAACTGTTGCACCAGAGATACCATCTACTTCATGTGTCTTATTCTTAGCACCACCCTTCCGAACATTTATAGAAGTATAATTGCCATCTGCGTCATAAATCTTTGTGCCTTTAAAATTTCTTGCAAAAACAGGATTATCTTTAATCTCTGCGCCCAATCCTGGCGTTTCTCCTTTATGATCAAAAGAGGCTCCTGCTACGGTACTAAAGTCATTAGCAATAGCAATATTTCCCCAAATCTCATCCCATAATCCATTTCCTCTAATAGAAACTATATAGAATTTTTCTCCTCCTGGTTTATTATATACATATAATGGTAATTTGCGATCCATCTCTGGCTTTTTCTTTTCCTTAGCCATATCAACTTTCTCTGCTTTTATTCCATCCACAACAGCACCATCCATATCTAATACCACCTGCTCTATTTGGTCATTGAAAATACCTAAGACCTCTGCATCACTCATCGACTTAACATCTTTTTCTACGTGATCACTAATAGCTCCTAAGATCGCCCGCTTATTAAAAACGTCCTCATTGATTGCCGCTTGATCTTTAGTACCATAGAATAAAGCCGATAACAATAGGGCTACTAACACGGTCATCCCTAAAGTAAACATGACTACATAACTTGTACGTTCCATTGTATTTATGTTTTTAGGAGTCAGGAATCAGAGATCAGGAATCAGGCACGCTTTGCACCTGAGCCCTGACTCCTGACTTCTGACTGCTCATTATTTTTTTAAGAAGTTGCTTTCGCGCGCTTCATTCTTCTACTCATATTGCCCTCCAATACATAATGGTCAATTAAAGGAGCAAACACATTCAATAATAGAATAGATAACATCCAACCCTCAGGGTATGCTGGATTTAATACCCGAATAATCATTCCAATAAATCCAATAAAGAAACCGTATATCCACTTACCTCTATTTGTTGAAGCAGCCGTTACTGGATCTGTCGCCATAAATGCCATTGCAAAGAAGAAGCTACCCATATAAAATTGGTAGTACCATGGAACGGTCATAAATGGTGTTGCGCCCCATCCATTCAATAAGATAGCACAAAGTGCCGCACCAATAAACATAGACAACATAATTCTCCAACTAGCAATGCCTAAAGCGATTAATAAGCCCGCACCCGCCAAAACGAAAATCTTGTTTGTTTCTCCTATTGATCCCGGTATACCTCCCCATAGCATCTGTGCTGGAGAATATACTTCTGTTACTTTTTCCCAACCACCTTGATAGGCTAAACTCAAAGGTGTTGCCCCTGTATAGCCATCGACGACGACGGCGGCGGCATCAAAGGTTCGCATCCCTAGCGAATCGAATATCCAGTTAAAGAAAGAGACGCCCATCCCGTAATCTACTGCAGAACCTGCCTCTGTAGATGTTAGACCAGCTACCCATACTTCATCACCAGAAATCGTTGTTGGATAAGCAAAGAATATAAATACCCGAGCCAATAAGGCTACATTTAAAATATTCATCCCTGTTCCACCAAATGCTTCTTTACCAATAACAACAGCAAAGATTACTGCTAAAACCAACCAAACCATTGGTATGTCTGGTGGCATAATTAATGGAATCAAAGCTCCCGATACCAAATAACCTTCCTCAATAGCATGGCCTTTCTTAGCTGCATACCAAAATTCCACCCCTAATCCGACTACATTGGCTACTACGAAAATAGGTATTAACTTCATCAAGCCATATGCTAACTTTAAGTGGATACCATCCACAAAAGAATCATACATCCCCAATGCCGCAAAGTGCTGATGACCAATATTGATAGAGCCAAATACATAACATAGCTGAAGGGCTAAGACCACCATCACCATCGTACGCTTTAAATCTATCCCATCTCTAATATGAACACCATCTTTTGTAACAGAATCTGGTGCATATAAAAAAGTGAAGAACCCATCATACAAGGTATGCAAGAAAGGAGATTCCTTCTTATCTGGCTCAAAACTTTTTACTTTATCTAAAAATGAACTCATCGTGTATCGTATAATAAAAATTAAATGACTAGTTTTTTTTGAAGATCGCTTCGCTGTCAGAGGTCAGATCGTCAACTCCGTTGACTGTCAGATCGCCTACGGCTGTCAGATTCGAGCGCAGCATTCATCCCACACATGTAAGCGTGGCGTCAACATCATAAGTCTGACACCTGACAGCGCAGCGGTCTGACTTCTGACAGCTTTTTCAGAAGTCAGAGGTCAGATCGTCAACTCCGTTGACTGTCAGATCGCTTCGCTGTCAGATTCGAGCGCAACGTTCACTTCATACAATGCAAGCGCGGCGTCAACATCATAAGTCTGACACCTGACAGCGCAGCGGTCTGACTTCTGACAGTAAAGCGGTCTCTCTAAGACTGCTCTCTCATCAACTCCAATCCCTGTCTCAATATCTTTTGTAATGGCTGCTTAGAGGTACAAGCAAATTCGCAAAGCGCAATGTCTTCTTCAGATAGCTCGTTAATCCCTAAACCTTCCATTCTTTCTATATCGTTTACTAAGATCGCCTTCATTAAATGTTGTGGATAAATATCCATTGGCAATACCTTCTCGTACTGGCCTGTTACTACAAAAGCACGCTTCTCTCCATGTGTATTTGTATCTGCCTCATAAGTAATATCCATTAAGCCACTTAAGAAAGTCTGAGAAATACTTGGTCTAGCAGTTGTTGGTAGCAACCAACCAAACATTTCATGCTCTTTTCCTTCCTTGATACTAGTAATTTGATCGTCACTAGCATTCAAAAATTCTGCTGCTGTTTTTGTCTTTCCAGATAATACATCCCCTGAAATCAATCTTGCCTCGCCTTTCAAATTCCCTTTTGTCAATTCGCCTATATTCGCACCTATATATGTTTTCACGTAAGAAGGCGTATTGAATTCATTACCTGTCAATGCTACTATTCTTGATGCATCAAATTTTCCTTCTGAAAATAACTTGCCAATCGTAATAACATCTTGAACACCTAAGGTCCATACTTTATCGGCACCACTAATTGGTGCGGTGTGATGAATTTGGACCCCAACATTACCTGCTGGGTGCTTACCCACAAAATAATTGTGTTCTACTCCTTTAGCTCCAGTAAATACGGTAGAAGGCGTATTTTTTCCATCCAATCCTAAATGAACTGTTCCTGCTGTTAATTTATTTAAAACATCTATTCCTTTTTGGAAAGCTGCTCCTTGCCCTTCTACTACAAAACTTAAATCTGGTGCTAAGGGAGCTGAATCGAAAGTAGAGATGAAAATATTCTTTGGTAAGTCGTCTGCTGCTGGAACCACATTAAATGGACGCTGATTAATAAACGACCAGGCGCCATTCTCTAATAAAAAGTTTACTATATCTTCTCGGCTACCATTTAAATCTGGCGCTTGGATGGTTTTGTAGCTAATTTCTTTATCTGCTAAGATGACGATTTCTTTAATCGATCGCTTTTCTCCTCTATTGATCGCGATGACTTCCCCACTTACAGGAGCAACATATTTAACTTCTGGGCGCTTTTTATCAAAAAACAAAACATCTCCTGCCTTTACTTCAGATCCTACTTCCACCACTACCTTTGGAATTGGAGACATTCCGATATAATTCTTTGGTTGCACCGCATAAGTACTTGCTTGCGCCGAAGAGATAGTACTAGCAGCTGCGCCAGCTAATTTAATGTCATGTCCTTTGGTTAAAACCTTTACAGACTTACCTTCGAGACCTTCTGGTACTTTCGAACCAAATAGAGAAAAGCCACCTGTATCTGCATCTATTCCCGCTTTCTTTGCCTCTACCCCTATCAAGCTATCACCGACAGAAACTAGAATAAAAAAAATCAATAAGATCGCTATCGCCCACAATGCATAGCTTAACACGCTACTACCACTCGCATCTGCTGCATAGGCTACATTACTAGAAAGCGTGAAAAAGCTAAGAAAAAAGAAGTATAAAATATTGGTTTTCAAAACGTTGGTATTTAGCTACGTTGAATGATTAACCCCATTTCTAAGACAGGGTATGCGAAAAACAGCGCAAAGATATAAAACCTTCGTATTTAATGGAATAGGCAAGCTTTATTAGGTCACTCCCTTATCCCTATTAACATATATTTAGATTGAATCTAAATAGTGAGGATTAAATAATATACTGCCATATTTTGTATATTTGATTGTCTACCTCTGAAAGGAAGTATTCGTTGCATTTGTAGATAAAAAAAAGGTTTTCTAAATAATTCAATAAAAATGGAAGCTTACGCAGCAGTATTATTATATGCGATTCCCATGTTTGTGGTACTCATTATTATAGAGGCCTTATATGGCTGGTGGAAAGGAGACTTTACATTTAGAAGTATGGATACGATTTCCAGCTTAAGTTCTGGAATGACCAACACCTTGAAAAGTGTATTAGGTCTCGTAATCGTCGTTGTCGGCTATGATTGGATGGTGGATAAAATTGCTGTGACTCAGATAGAAGCTACTTGGCTGGTTTATCTAGCTGCATTAATAGCTATAGATTTTGGTGGTTATTGGAATCACCGACTCAATCACTCTATTAATTACTTTTGGAATCGGCATGTGGTTCATCATAGTAGTGAAGAATTTAACTTAGCTTGTGCCTTGCGTCAAACTATTTCCAACTTTTTTGGGATTGGGGCCTTCTTTTTAATTCCTGCTGCATTATTAGGGGTGCCTGCTAAAGTAATTGGGGTTATTGCGCCTATTCATCTATTTGCACAGTTTTGGTATCATACCCGCCATATTCCAAAACTAGGTTTCTTAGAATATCTGATTATTACGCCTTCCCAGCATCGCGTACATCATGCGATCAATACAATCTACCTAGATAAAAATTTGGGAGAGCTGTTCCCTTGGTGGGACAGAATGTTCGGTACTTTTCAAGAAGAATTAGAAGAAGAGCCTTGTGTGTATGGTGTATTAAAAGCTCCTAAAACTTGGAATCCAATTAAAATTAATTTTCAACATCTTTGGGTCTTGATAAAAGATGCTTGGCATACCAATAGCTATTGGGATAAATGCCGACTTTGGTTTATGCCGACTGGCTGGCGACCTGCTGATGTAGTGGACAAATATCCAATCCAGATTATTGAAAATCCACATACTTATGAAAAGTATGATACGGTCGCTTCTCCTAGATTACATGCTTGGTCTTGGTTTCAATTTATAATGGCGAATGTGTTTGTTACCCATATGCTCATCCAATTTAGTGATATTGGTTTCCCTCAATTATTCTACTATGGGCTTTTTGTTTTTATGCTGATCTATTCCTATACTTCTTTGATGGATCGGGATGCTCATTCCATTTGGTTTGAATTGATTAAATCTATCTATGGGATGGGACTTTTATTTTCAATGAATGGCTGGTTTGGATTGGAATCTACGCTCCCTATTGCACCTACTTTGGTAGCGGCTTATTTGGTGATCTCTGTTTTGGTAGTGGCTGGATTTGTGATGAAGGAATTTAAAGAAGAAGCTAGAAGTTTGGTAGCCAATTAAATTTAGTTCTACGGAATACAAAGACACGGAAATGCATAAAAGATATTTCTGCATTTCTGCACATAGGATCGTCGAGGTTTTTAACCTCGATGCTATACGATAATAATATTGTATTGAGGTTAAAAACCTCGACGATCTATTTCGAAAAGTGTACGGTTAAGAAGGTTTGCTTAAAAGTGTTATAGAATTAAAAGAAATTAATGAATATCACAAAAGATAATTATAGAGACATCGTCTGGGATGAAGAGATAAGTTTTGATGACTATTTTGAATTCTATGAGTTATTAACTTTTGAGGAAAAAGTTACTTTTTTAAAATTTTTACTGACAGAATACCCCTCCTATGACGAGGACTGGATGGATCATTATTTTGAAATATCGAATACTTGGCAAGAAGAAAATAAATGGGAACAATTACTCGAGTTTTGTGATTTTGTAAGAGAAAAGAGTCCAGCTAATTATAAGAAAGATTTTAATTATTTGACAGAAGATCCAACCTTATATGCTGCATTTCACAAGGACTTGGAAAAAGTTAAAATTAGATTAGATTTGTCGAAGCAGTTGCTCAACCTATAGAAGCTATTGATGATTCTCTTCCTGCTGTTTTTACTATTCTATCAGCAGATGCTTATTTTAAAGATTATACAAAAGAAGTAGCAGAGAAAATCTGGAAACCAATAGCAGAATCAGATCAATTAGTTGGAGATGCCTCCTATAAGTATACTGCTTATTTATATTGTGATATTTTAGAAACCACTTTTAAACAAATACAAGCAGGAGAATCTGTTGATTGGGAAGTTTTCAAGACAAACGTAGAGTCTATTAATTTCAAACATGTTAACAGCTTTTCCAAGCTTCCTAATTTAAAGCTAACTATTGAAACCAAAGAATTTAGAATTAATCCTGCTTACAGAGATGAAAAATTAAATTTGCTATTCATCGACATGTTTTATGAGGTGCATACCACTCAAGGCATCCCCATCTACTGTTTATATAGAACCTGGGAAAATTTACGTAAACATTTATGGAAAAGAAAAGATACAACTTCCGACAAGAACTGGTTTGGTTTTACGCCTCAAACACTAAATAGCCTAATTGATACATTATCTGGATTTTGGGGAGGTAATCGGAATCAGCTACTTATCATTATTTGGACCTTACCTTACATCTTTGATTATCTTTTAAAAAAACAATACATCGACGAGGTATTGTTTTCAAAATTAATGGAATATTATCAATATGCCAGAAGAAACACGCTTCGTATAACTAGCCAAGATCTTTGGAAATATAAGGCACTATATGATTGGAATAGTCCTACCTATATCTCAGTAGAAGAATTTGAACAAGAAAAGCAGTTAGCACTTCAGTCTATTGGATGGACTAGAGAAGAAACGGATCAAAAAATCCAAGCCCATCTAGACGCGCTTCCTCCCTTACCTAGCTATGTGATTCCACCCAAAGAGCCTTCTAAGTTGGATAAAATATTTGCTGATAATACTCGCAATACGCCCCCTATTTTTAGTGTCAACAGTAGTACTAGCACTAGAAAACTTAGAAAGAAAAAGCCTAGAAAGAAAAAACATAAAGATAATCGGAAACGAGGAGCAAAGAAAAAGAAACGAAAATAAATAGCTGCAAAATCTAGTTAGTAGCCGACGCTCAATGAGGAGCTAAATCTTCATAAGTATTCCGCTCTTCCTTATCTTTTTTAGGCTTAATTAATAAACGTAAAGATTGATCGTACGTCAAATAACTCCATGCCCAATTAATAAATACAAAGAGTCGATTCTTTACGCCAAGAATGGCCATTAAATGAACAAATAACCATAGTACCCAAGCAAAAAATCCTTGGAAACTAACAAATGGTAAATCTGCTACAGCCAAATTTCGACCAACCGTTGCTAAGGAACCTTTATCCCAATATTTAAAAGCTGTTAAAGGTGCTCCCCGTTCTTTTCGTTTTAAATTTTTTGCTAGTAAATCGGCTTGTTGAATAGCCACTTGTGCAACTTGGGGATGCCCATTTTTATATTTCTCCGTAGACATCAAAGCAATATCTCCAATAGCATAAATATTAGAATGATTGTCCACAAGATTATAGGCATTAACTTTCAATCGCCCTCCTCTACTAACCACCTCAGTCCCTAGTCCATTGACTGGGTTTCCTTTAATTCCCGCTGCCCAAATTAAAGTATCTGTAGCGATTGTTTTCCCATCTGCCAAAACAACAGATTGACCGTCATAATCTTTAACAAACGTATCCGTCATTACCTCTACCCCTAATCTTTCTAAATATTCTTTTCCTTTAACAGAAGAAGCATCAGAGTATCCATTTAAAACCTTAGAAGCCGCTTCTAATAAATAAATTTTCATCCGACTAAAATCTAACTCTGGGTAATCTTTAGGTAAGATATATTTTTTCATTTCGGCCAAAGCTCCAGCCAACTCCGTCCCTGTAGGGCCACCGCCAACAATGACTACATTCAAAAGACGATCAATAGCCTCTTCATCTGTTTCATTCAATGCATTTTCAAAATTGGTTAAAATGGTATTTCTAAGATTAATCGCTTCTCCTAATGACTTCATCGGAATAGCATGCCGTTGAATATTTTTATTGCCAAAATAATTAGTATCCGCCCCAACTGCCAAGGCTAAGTAATCATAATTTAATTGTCCAATATCTGTATGTATCACCTGCTTTGCTACATCCACTTTTTCTAAAGAAGCAATTCTAAAATGAATATCTTTTTGATTCTGAAAAGCCTTCCTCAATGGAAAGGAAATAGCACTCGGTTCTAAACCTGCTGTTGCTACTTGATAAAAGAGTGGTTGAAATTGATGATAATTATTCTTATCAATCAATACTATTTGAAAATCACTCTTTTTCAGAGACTTAGCTAGTTTTAATCCTGCAAAACCACCACCTATAATAACAACTCGCTTTTTGCCATTTTCCGGAATACCTGCTATGTTTTTCATATGCCTATTTTGATGAAGAAATAGATAGTATTAAAACACCTCTAGGTTGTAGGAAGTTCTATTAAAATAGGCATATCTTCTAGCTTTCTAAAAAGACTACAGCGTTTCGGTCCTATAATCATTCATACCTTCCATCCCCCACCAAGGGCAACATCTCCATGGACTCCACCTCAATACTACAAAAACCAAATTCTGAAGCAACCACTCCCGTAATTTTATAAATAGCTTTTCCTCGAAAAGGATATTTTTCTAAGCAAGGCGGGAAATGCGTCGTATCAAAAAACTGCCCTTGTTCATCTAGCCACGTACCGAATGCCATGATTTTATCATTGATCGTTCGGACATTTTTTTTGCAGACATAGTAACCTAAGATGCTTATTTTTTTATAGCGGTACTGTGCTAATTCTTCTACTCGAATTGGAGGGATATTTTGTTGGTCTTTTAATAATTCAAACGGAGAACAAAGCGGGAAACCTAATAATTCAATTTCATCAAAAGCTTGGTCGTGTTTTCCTTCTTTTAATTGTGGTAATTGATAATTCTCTTCTTCTCTACCGAAGAGGGTGCCAGAGGCTTCCCAATCTTTACGAGGGGTAAAGACGGCATTCTTTTCCCACATTAATTCACATTTACTTTTTTGGGTAAATCGGAAGGCGTTTATTCGAATTAAAATTTCTAATTGGTCGGCAGTGATTGGGAGTCGATCAACGAAATCTGGCAAGTGTCTGTAAGGACCATGTTCTTTTCTTTGTTGAATAATTTTACGAGCAATCTTTTGTTCCATTCGATGTAGATGGATTAGGCCTACATATACATCCGTGCCTTCTATATGCGTCAAGTATTCGCTCTTATTCACACAAGGGGCATGTATGGTTGCGCCTGACAATTTAGCTTCGTGGAAATAATATTCTGTCTGATAAAAACCGCCAAAATTATTAATCACTGCTACCATAAATTCTAGCGGATAGTGGGCTTTTAAATACAAACTTTGAAAACTCTCTACTGCAAAACTTGCAGAGTGGGCTTTGCAAAAACTATAGCCACTAAAACTTTCGACTTGTCGCCAAACCTCTTCTGCTAGTTCTCTGGTATACCCTCGTTCTTTGCAATTCTTATAGTATTTGGTTCTTAGTTTTTGAAGCGTTTCTTTTTTGTATTTCTTACCTGACATGATTCGGCGCAAGACATCACTTTCATCCAAATCCAAGCCTGCAAAATGATGAATTATTTTCATCGTATCTTCTTGGTAGACCATCACACCAAAGGTCTCCGCTAAATGCTCTTCAAAAACAGGATGTAAATATTTAAAAGAATTGGGCGAATGAAATCGTTTGATAAATTCTTTCATCATCCCAGATTTAGACACCCCTGGTCGAATGATAGAAGAGGCTGCTACTAGATGCTTATAATTATCACAGCGCAACTTTTTTAATAAGCTCCGCATAGCAGGAGACTCAATATAAAAACAGCCAATACAATGGCCTTCTTTTAATTTTGCTTTCACTTTGGGGTCTTCCATGATTTGGTGTACCTCATGTATATCCACCGCCTTCCCCTGATTCTGTTTGACCAAATCTACGGCATCTTTGATATGCCCCAAACCTCTTTGACTCAATACATCAAATTTATGAAAACCCCATTTCTCTGCCCCATACATATCGAAGTTAGTTATAGGAAAACCTTTGGGCATTAACTGCAATGCGGTAAAACAATTAATCGGTTTTTCAGAAATAATAATCCCTCCTGCATGGATGGATAAGTAGTTGGGAAAACCTTCCATTAATTTTCCGTACTTGGCTATTTTTTGGGCTAGTTCATGATGTCTATCTTTCGCATTGGGATAGTTAACTATTATATCTATTTCTGCTTTGGGCAGACCGAATACTTTCCCTAATTCTCTGATAATAGATTTTCCTTTAAAGGTGCTATAGGTAGCTAATAATGCGGTATACTCTCGACCATATCTTTTAAAGATATAGTCAGTTACATCGTCTCGAATATTCCAAGAAAAGTCAATATCAAAATCTGGTGGCGAACTTCGATAAGGATTAATAAATCGTTCAAAGTATAAATCTAATTCTAAAGGATCTACATCTGTTATCAACAAACAAAAAGCGACAATAGAATTAGCGCCACTCCCCCGCCCTACATGGTGATAACCTAAACTTTGTCCGTAGCGAATAATGTCCCAAGTGATTAAAAAGTAGGCACAAAATTCTTGCTGCTTGATAACTTTTAATTCTTTTTTAACTCGATCTAATGCAGTCGTATTTTGAGCACCATACCGTTGCGCACAGCCATTGTACGCTAACTTTTCTAGCAATTGAAAATCGCCATCTTTAGAACCTGTAAAAGTTTGTCGATTATATTTTTTTGCGTCTTTCTTGAAATTAATAGAACAGAAATTAATAATCTTTTTTGTGTTTTCTAAAATGGTTGGGAAGCCGTCGTATAATGTCTGCACATCTCGTTGGGATAAAAAATATTCTCCTTGCTTAGCTATATCTTTTTGGGTCAATTTACTATGCAAAGTATTAAGGTCTATGGCTCTTAATAATTGATGCAATTCAAAGCCTTCTTTATCTAGAAATGTGATCGGATTTAAAGCGACTAGTTTGTGCTGATGATGGCGCACTTCTGCAAAATATAAGCGATTCACATGTTCTGGTCGAACGCCTAAAAATTCATTTTCTTCAAAACATTCTATTGGCTTAATTAGGCGAGGATAGATGATAAAAGTGTCTAGCATTTCGGGCGGCACTTCTGGTAATTCTTTCCCATCCAAGGAACAATCTGTCAACAATTTATTGAGTTGATAAAAGCCTTTCCAATTCTTCGCCAAACCTGTATATAACCAACGATTGTCTTTCCGAAATTCTATTCCTATAATCGGTTTAATTCCTGCCTCTTTGCATAGTTGAACAAAGTCGAAGGCGGCACTGGTATTGTTGATGTCTGTTAGGGCTAGGACGGGTAAGTTCCGCTTGACAGCGGCTGCCACCAATTCCGCAGGCGAGAGTGTGCCGTAGCGTAGGGAGAAATAGGAGTGACAGTTTAGGTACATTTAAAATAGCTTCTTTAGATGCTTTTTCTTTTTTCATTGAAAAAAAAGAAACAAAAATTCTAGTCCAAAAAAACTCCCTCCGGTCAGACAGTTTTTGGACGGGCCATCACTCCTAGATGTTGACCATTTGATGTTGACAATGTTTTCATTAAACTTAGAACGAAATTTTCGATCGCAGACGTCTCCCCCTCTTTTTAAGAGGGGGCTGGGGGGAGTTCATAAGAGAAGGCTGTCAGCTACGAAAAAAATTACTTCTCCACAACAGAACCCAACGTAATCGCCTTATCTCCAAATCGCTTCCGAATCTTATCCATAGCAGACATTAGATTCACTTCTTCTTGTGTGTCCTCGAATAAGCTTACTTGATAATAACCATGTACTAGATTAGAAAACTTAATACCGACCAATCGAATTAATTGTCGTCGTTGGTAGAGTCTTTCGAATAATTGCAGGACTTGTTGAATTACTACCTTATCGTTTGCCGTATGGGTAATTCTTTTCTGTAAGGTATAGGTATTGGAATCTGTATAGCGAATCTTGACCGTGATGCAGGCTGTCAACTTTTTTTGCTTCCGTAGTTCAAACGCTAACGCTAAAGCCATCTTTGTCA
>CALJIY010000526.1 GCA_937973945.1 uncultured Saprospiraceae bacterium
TCATATAAATAAGGAAATGGGTAGCCCACCTCTTCTGCTAATTTAGTCATTAAGGCTGGACTATCTTGCGGATAGTTCTCCACATCATTTGAGCTGATGGCTACAAACTTCACGCCTGCAGCTTGGTACTCATTCGCTAATTCGACCAAAGCTTCATTCACGTGAATGACATAAGGGCAATGGTTACAAGAGAACATAATCACTGTTGCCTTGTCTGATTTTATATCATTTAGACTTAATTGCTTACCAGAAACCGTATCTAGTAAGGTGAAATCTGGTGCTTTTGTCCCTAAAGGGAGCATTTTGGATAAAGTGTATGACATTTTTATTGCTAATAAATACTCATAAACTAAATTTAGAATTACACTTAAACTAGATGTATTTTTTTTCATTGAAAAAAGAAACAAAAATTCTAGCCCCAAAAAACTGGCAAGCCCACCTGTAAACGGTTCGGAAGTATATCTCCTAATGCTTAAGCAGTTTTTGGACGGGCTTTCCGCTTATACGTTGACTATGACATATCCTAGTTGGTCAACATCTGGGCGGGAGGCCCGACAAAAATACCGGAGGGATTATTTTTGTCTAGGGTTTTTGGTTCTTTTTTGCCAATGCAAAAAGAACAATGCTTATTGTTTAAGATAATTTAGTTGATAAGATAATTTTAAAAAAGAAAAATCTATCTCATTTTAGGTCGACGACGCTTACCCCCCGTATTCATTCGCATAGGATTAATCCCTGCACGACCAGCCGCTTTAGCCACCCCTCTATTCTTCATGGCTTTTTCAAATTGTACGACCTGCTCTTTTATTTGAGGTTCCGTAATAGACAAACCTTTCAATTTATTAAGGTGCAATTGTGCTTGTTGCCATTTATTCTTTTGTGCTGCCATGTTCGCCATTTGCAATTCTATCATAGCCGTCTCATTATCAGAGCCTAAGCCAATGGCTTGTGCTTTCGCATAATAAGCGGAGGCACCATCATTATCCTTTTTAAAAGTAGCCAAGGTGCCTTTAATCATGTTATAATAGGCTCTATTGGTGGTGAATAACCACTCTGGCTTCCAGATTAAATCTAACCTTTTTTCAGCACCATCATAATCTTGATCTTGGATCAATTGAGCTGCGGACTGCACCGTCCCTAATAAAAAATAGCCTGCTAATAGGATGATACCTGCTAAAATAAAAGGAAAGGCATACCAAAAGCCATAAATAAATGCCAGAAGGGTACCTCCTAGTAAACAAGCTGCGATTAAAGCAAAACGTACGTAAATATTGATTGTAAACATAAATTGTGATACAGTATTAGTTTGTCATAAATAATAGACTTGTTAGCTGGGGAGCAGTCTAACAACACAAATTTAAGGATTCTTAGATGGATTCGCTGAAAATGATAGAAATAATATTTTGAGTAATTTTGTTGACGAATTTGTTTAGGAAGGCACCGTCAAATTTTAAGCGTAGGCTTACTTTTTTCTAGAACCAACTGTCTTCTAGTTAACATTAGGGAAATATTGAAAACTAGAACGATAACTTTGGTAAAAGTTAAAGCGTTCTTGTAGTAATTGAAAAAAATAAAACAAAATAATGAATCTAATAAAAATAAGTATTCTACTAGTAGCGTTTTTCGTGGTCGCCTGCGGTGGAGCAGAAAAGAATGTTGCGACTTCAAATGCTGCACCAGCGGAGAAAACAGCAAAAAACATCAACGAAAGCCCTAGTCCAATAAAAGACCTACAGGCAGAGGTTTCAGAAGTTACCAACACAGTAGCGAAAGAAAGTGCCAATACGGAAACGGTGCTTAAAGAAAAAGTAGCATCCAATGCCCCGACGATAGCAGAGGCTACGACAGCACCAATAGAAAAAATAACTAATAAAGCAAAAGATGCGGTAAGCCTCTCCATGGATGAAGCGAAAAATAAAGGGAACGATATAGTAGAAGCGGTAAAGGAAACCAGTCAAACAGCTACGACTGCCGTCAAAAAAACAGAAAATGTAGTCATCAAAGGCGCAGAAGAAATTAAGGAAGCTTCCAAGTCTCCTATACAAGCAACGACGCCACAAGTGGTCGAAAAAACGAAAGAAGCCGTGGTCGAAAAAACAGCTGCTGTAACTGCTGCTACTGCCGCTGCCGCTGTCAAAGAAAAGGCTAGTCCTAAACCGTCCATAGTAGACCATAGTATCTGGGACCAATTATTGAGAAAGCATGTAAGCGCTTCTGGAAAAGTAAACTATCAAGCCATTAAAGCGGATCCATCTAGTTTAGATGCCTATTTAAAAATTCTTTCCGATAATCCGATTAATAAGGAATGGTCTAGAAACCAAAAGATGGCCTATTGGATTAATGCGTATAATGCGTATACCGTAAAATTAATTGTGGATAACTATCCTGTGAAAAGTATTTTGGATTTACATGGCGGCAAGGCATGGGATCATTCTTGGATTAAGCTTGGGGATAAGACCTATACCTTAAATGATATTGAGCATAAAATTCTTCGACCTCAATTTAAAGATCCCAGAATTCATTTTGCGGTTAATTGTGCGGCAACTTCTTGTCCTCCGATCCTAAATCGTGCTTGGACGGCTGAGAATTTAAACAAAACATTAGAGTTGCAAACGAGGAAATTTATTAATAATGCTAGTTATAACAGTATTGGAGGTGATGTAGCCGTTTCAAAAATATTCGAATGGTATAAAGAAGATTTTGGTGAGTTAAAGGCTTATTTAAATAAATATGCTACCAAGCCAATTGCTGCTGGTACTAGTATTGATTTTAAAGAATATGATTGGGCATTGAATAAGCAATAAACCTTATTTCGACCTTATTTGGAAGAAGACCAAGAAGAAAGCAGATTACTTAGCAAAGACGACTAGTACTTCCAATGTATTAATCGTCTTTGCTAGTTAATCCCTCAGGCTTAAACATTCCACTCTTCTTTTTTCTTTAGTAAAAATTGTTTTTCGGATTTATTTTTGACCAGATCAAGAGCTTGATTAAGATGAGTGATCGCTTTTTGAGTATTTCCAGATTTTTGAAAATATTCAGCTAAAGTGCCATGAAAAAGATAGGCGCGTTGTTCTAGTTCATTCGGTGTAATTTGATCTAATAGTTTAATCGTATTTTTTAAATCATTAAGCTGTAAATGTATAACTGCCATATTCAATAAAGTAATAGGAGCAGGTTGGATTTCATAAAGTTGTTCATACCACATTAAGATCTTTTTCCAATTAGTAGATTCGAATGTTTTAGCTTGAAGATGTTCCGCGGCGATAGCTGCTTCATAGTGATAAATGGAATAAACGGTATGCTCGCCAACTGCCTTATGCATCGCTTGATCTCCTAACATAACTAAAGGAAAATGCCATTGACTTCTATCTTGCTTTTTTAAATCAACCAATTCATTATTATCATTGACTTTACTTTTTAAACGGGCAGAATGAAAGCACATGAGCGCAAAAAGGGCATAGGCCGCACTTGAATTGGTGTACTCATTGTTCAATAACATTTGACTTAATCTCATTGCTTCGCCACAAAGTTCTTGACGAATTAGGATGTCTTTTTTATTGGAATGAAAACCTTCATTGAAAATTAAGTATAAGACTTCTAGTACAATATTTAATCGTAGTGGAAGTGTTTTGCCCTGCGGAATTTCAAAAGAAATAGCTGTAGACTGAATCGTTTTCCTAGCTCTACTCAATCGTTTTTTAATCGTTTCTTCTTTTAATAATAATGCGGAAGCGATTTCTTTACTGCTAAAACCAGATATTGTTTTTAGAGAAAACGCTATTTGATCCCGTGGATTTAAGGAAGGATGACAAGCCGTAAAAATCATTCTTAATTGGCTATCTTCAATTTCCTTTTCCAAAAAAAGTTCATTGATGGCAATGGCATTAGGTCCGTTCTCAAAATTAGAAATTCTACTCTTCTCTGCATTTAATTTTCTAAAAAGATCTATCGTTCTATTTTTTGCAGCATGGGTTAGCCATGCTTCTGGATTGTCGGGCATTTTATCTCGCCAAGCCAGCATTGCTTTTACAAAAGTATCTTGCACCGCATCTTCAATAGTCTCGAGATGTGTCAGTCCAAATATTCTAGTTAAAATGGAAACCATCTTTCCAAACTGATGTCTGAAAAGATGGTCCATTAGCGCTTGTTTTTTCATAAATGTTGTTTAGGCATACTCTTATTCAAAAACCATTACCTCTCGGATTTCCACAGTACCACCTATATCATAGTCAGGGTATCCTTCAGCTATTTTAGTAGCTTCCTCTATGTCTTTTGCGTAAACAACATAATAGCCGCCTACCAATTCTTTTAATTCTGGAGAGGTTCTATCTGTTATCGTTCGGTCAGCACCGACTACCCTTCTTGATTCAGGATGGAGCGCATTACCATTTTTGACGACGCCGTCTTTTTCCATCTGCTGTTGCCATGTAAACCAATTCCCCATACGGGCTTGCATCTCTTCTGGTGATAAGCCCATCTCCGCATAATTTGTTCCGATAAAGATTAACATAAATTCTTTCATAATAATTTTATTTTTGATTGTTTAAAAAAGTCAATAGACTAATGAAATTAGACTATCGAAGTCCACCCCCAAGCAGAGACCACTCCTCCTATTAACATCAATGAAATTAACCAAAAGCCGACTTTAATAAAAAAGTATTTTGCGCTTTTTCGCTCAAAAATAGTCGTATATCCTTCAATCGGAAGGACGAGTAAGATCGTGGCTGCAAAACCATGTACTAACCCATGTCCAAATGTAGTAAAATTTCGACCATGTTCTTGAAGGAAGGCTAAGGCAGTTCCTGTTTTCATTAGTTCTTGATCGGCACCCATTAATCCAAAAACACCAGAAGCATGAACCGTAAAATTGTACATACCGAAAGCGATTAAGAAATTTAATAGAATACTTAAGCCTAATTTAAATGGTTTTACAGGATTATCTTTTTGTTCCGCTGTTAATTCTGCTACTTCTGCCCATGTATCTCCTCCAAATAGTTTGGGGTGATACCATGCATAAGCAACTAAAAATGGAATGAATGCACTTGCTGCGATCACTAAAAAATTGGGTAGCATAATTATAATGTTTGTTTAAAAATGAATGAATTATTGTTTTATTACTAGCATGACGAAACTGAAATAAAAGGGGGGGACAGGAAAGGTATTTTTTTTTGAATTTTATTTTACATCATTTTCTACATTCTTAAACAACTTCATCATGAAATAACTTAAAATGCTTACATTCGTAGAAAATTATATTTTTTTTTTATGTGCTAAACTTTCAATACTTACTATAAACAACCTATTCTCATTATGTCCAACAAGCCTAACAAGACTTTATTAGTTAAGAAAAAAGATTTATTTAAAGCTAGATTTCAAGACGATGCGATTGCACCTTTACAACCTGGAGAGGTATTGTTACGGATAGATAAATATGCCTTTACGACAAATAATATTACCTATGGCGTTTTTGGAGATCGGCTATACTGGGCTTTTTTTAAAGGTACCGAGTCGGAGGGTATTATCCCTGTTTGGGGATTTGCAGATGTCGCAGTTTCTAACAATCCTGCTATTAAGGTAGGAGAACGTTATTATGGCTATTTCCCAATGAGTGATTTTATTACGGTACAACCGGGACAGCTTAATGCTTCTGGTTTTATGGACGTACGACCACATAGGGTATCGCTTCCACCGATTTATAATAAACACATTCGAACAGCGAATGATCCTGCCTATCATGTAGCATTGGAGGATTATATACCACTACTTAGACCTTTGTTTGGAACTGGATTTTTAAATTACCATTTCTTAAAAGGAGCATCTTTTTTTAAAGCTAAAAGAATTATTTTAACAAGTGCTTCCTCTAAAACAGCATTGGGATTGGCTTTTATGTTGAAGCATAATCAATCAAAAGATAAATTAAAAATTGTTGGATTAACGTCTAAGAGAAATGTAGATTTTGTTACGTCTACAGGATTATATGATACGGTTATTTCCTATGATGATTATGATGTACAGCTTAAAAAAGGAACAAGTGTAGTAGTCGACTTTTCTGGAAATATGGCCTTATTAGCTAATTTGGCTAGTCAGCTTAGTACTTCTTTGAAGTTTATGTCTTTAATTGGGTTTACAGATTGGCAATCTACAGGGGCTTTTAAGCATCCAAAAGCTAAAATGTTTTTTGCAC
>CALJIY010000527.1 GCA_937973945.1 uncultured Saprospiraceae bacterium
ACTGATTCACAAGGAAAATATCTTTTTGATTCTTTACCACCTGCCGAATATAAAGTCGTTTTTCATACGCCTGATGGTTTTGCACCTACAGCAGATAATCAAGGAACAGACCTTCTCGATAGTGATGCAGATCTGGATAACATGCTAATGAGTCCACTACAAACATATATAGGTGGAGATCAAGATACCACTATTGATGCAGGCTTTTATAGACCTGTATCCATTGGCGATCTTGTTTGGGAAGACCTCAATGCTAATGGTATACAAGAAGTAGGAGAACCAAGTATTCCAGAAATAAAACTCTATTTAAATGGAGTCGATGGTGCAGAAAATCCTATGAAAGATACCACTATTACAGATAGGAATGGAAAATATCGATTTGATGAATTACCCCCTGGAACGTATCAAGTTAGCATTGAAAAACCTGAAGAGTATGCCATTACGGTAATAAATGAAGCGTCTGTTGATTCGCTAGATTCAAATATAGATTCAGAAGGAATGATGGATCCTATAGTACTAGAAAGTGGTGATTATAATGCTACGCTTGATGCTGGTTTATATCAATTATTTGATCTAGCCTTGATGGTAGAATTGGCACCTGACCAAGCGCAAACCGTTCTTCCAGGTACCATTATTGAATATAAAATGACCTTATTTAATCAAGGTAAAGTTGGGGCCTATGATATTGAATTATTAGATTATATTCCAGAAGGATTAGAATTTCCTCTAAATGAAAACACGACTACAGATACAGGAAATCCATTGGATTGGACATTAGTTAATAGTGTTCCAACTTATATCGTTCCAAGTTTGGCTGCTGGGGAACAAACCAGTATTATCATAAGATTTTCTACAGATCCTTCTTTCACAGGAAGTTCTATTTTGAATATCGGAGAAATAGGTTATGCAGCGGTTGTACCTGGTGGACCAAATTTTGCGGATATTGATTCTCATGCAGATAATGATATGATGAATGACATGGGAGCGGATCCTGCAAATGATAATAATATTTATGATGATGGAACGGTAGACGAAGACGATCATGATCCAGAAATTATTTATTTCTTTGATCAAGATGGCATAGTAATCATTGGAGACACGACGATCATCATAGCACAGGACGATGTAGAAGAAGATGCAACACCTCCTTTTACAGAAGAAGATGTAATCGAAGTCATAGAAGAAGTGAATTGTGACCATCCGACTTATTGCTACCATGGATTAGCCATTGAATTAATGCCCGTAGGCATGGTACAAATCTGGGCGAGTGATATTAGTGTGAATGACTTCACACAATGTCCTGGTACTAGATTGAGAGTTTGGCACAAAGATCTGCCAATGAAGCAACCAACTAATTTAGAAGAAGTTTTAGCCCTTCCAAGTGAATTAATTTTCACTTGTGATCATCTTGGCAATCAAGATGTTCAAATGTATATCATTGATGAAGATAATAATTGGAACTATTGCTCCACCTACATCAATGTGCAAGATAATAATGGCGGTTGTATCGACACACAAGTTACTGATCCGACAAAGGCCTTAATAGCAGGGCAGGTTAATAGTTGGAAAGGTGCGCCTGTTGAAGAGGTGTTATTAAGTACTACTACAGAAAATTATATGACTAGCTCAGATGGATTTTATCATTTATCCTTAGCAAAGGAAGAAGCATATCAAGTAATACCTAAAAAAGATACGGATCCTTTAAATGGGGTAAGTACGTTTGACTTAGTATTAATGACTAAACATATCTTAGGCATTCAACCCTTTGACAATCCTTACCAATGGATTGCTGCTGATGTCAATGATTCTAAAACGGTCACTGCATTTGATTTAGTAATGCTCAGAAAAATGATCTTAGCCATAGATCAAGATTTTGTAAAGAATGATAGCTGGCGTTTTGTGGAGGCTACTTATAAATTTGTAGGCAATACTCCACTGACACAAGAATTCCCAGAAATGGTACAGATAGATCACCTATCACAAGATATGGTCATGGACTTTGTTGCGGTAAAAATTGGAGACATCAATGGAAATGCAACAACTAATAGTCTTCAATCAGCTACGGCTAGAACTAGTCCTGAAATCTTTGAATTACAAGTAGACGACATTCAATTAAAGGCTGGACAATCTTATGATATATTGGTGAGTACCAAGCAAATCATGCAGGTACAAGGCTACCAATTTACTATGGATTTTGATGGTCTGGTAGTGGATGAACTAAGCGCTAGTTTAATGCAATCAGAGAACTTTGGCTTACATGCCTTAAATCAAGGTTGGTTTACTGCGAGTTGGAATAGACACATTATAGATGAGGCTGCTCTAGTAGAAAATAGTAAAGTTACTACGCCACTCTTCACCCTTCACGTCAAAGCTTTACAAGATAGCAAATTGAGCGAGGCACTAGCACTTAATCATCGCCCAACTATAGCAGAAGCTTATGATTTAAAAGATCAAGAGATGTCCATTCAATTAAGTTTCCAAGAACCAAGAGTAGGAAATGATTTTGACTTGTATCAAAATCAACCCAATCCGTTCTTTAGAACAACGACCATTGCTTATCAATTACCAGGAGATAGTGAGGTGACATTAATACTTAGAAATGAAGCTGGAAGTATTTTACATACGATTCAGCAAGAAGGAAAAACTGGCTATAATCAAATCGATTTAAACGATGTAGATGTAGCACCAGGATTTATTTATTATCAACTAAATTCTAAATTCGGAACTAAATCTAAGAAAATGATTAGAGTGGAATAGATTATTCTAAAACATAGAAAACTTAACGACTTTGTCGTCAAGTCTATCAAAAGCAACACTTTTTTGCATGTATTGAGCAGTCTCGTTTTTCGAGGCTGCTTTTTTATGTACATAGGTAAATTAAAAAAAGCCGTACTTCTAAAAGAAGTACGGCTTTATATCATCGGCAACAACAAAATTAAATTATAATCTCATTATATTTTTATTCTCATATCGGTTTTTACTTTAGGAATTGGAGTTAGCTGTATGGGATGGATTTACAACAATCTTTTTAAAACCCCGATACAACTAACTCCAAAAAATTCAATAATTTCTAACCAAAAAAATTACTAATCTTGAAAAAATACTTAAATCGAAAAAATACTTAAAATCGGTTTTGAGCTTTTTTCCACTCAGGATAAATCCTGAGTGGAAATCTTGCTAATACTTAGTATAGATACTATCGGTTTTTGAGCAAAATTTTACTTAAATCATTTTTGAGCTTGCTCTTATATGGATATGGTACTAGATTAATTCCGTGTACCAATGAATGTCAAAAGAGTGCCGGAGTTACAAAGGCGTTTTTTTAGTTAATCGGTTTTCAGGACTAGTAGGTCCTGTTTTCAATTCGGGTAACTCCGTCACTTAAAAAGTTTTTAACCAAATATTATAATCCTCTTGAAAAAAAAGAGTTCTTTATATCATGTTATTCATCCACCGCCTCTATTTCTTTTCTTAATTACTCGTTTGTAATTCTTACACTACAAAGATGCAGGTATATCAAAGTTGAAACAAGAACAAAAAATGGGTTTTGTTGAGCCAAAATTAACGTGAAATAAAACACAAATTTTTAATAAATACTGATTATCAGCAATTTATAACTAAAAATAATTATTCGAATTTCATTTTTTGTTGACTACAAAATTTAAATTAAAGGTATTTATTATTAATTTTTACCTATTTTATGTCGTATTATAGCAATACCTACCCTGTTTTCTCTAGTAACTCACCATCAACTTCAGATCACTCTAATACTTAGTGTAATAAACACACCTATAAATAAGCCTAGAATAATGATGCGCTTAGAAGGACTGCATTATATCAGGTATTATAAATGATATTTTTTTAAATAAACTCTATTAAATTAACTAGATTTGTGGCTTTTCAAATAGGAATCTGGCTATCAACAGAATTTATCAATCTATGTCTACAATTAAAGGCGTTTTCTTTTTTGTCCTAACTGGTCTACTCATTACATTTTACATTCTTTTCATCATTATTCGGGGAATGCTAGGCTTTGATTTAAAAGGCGCAATCGCACATCGACAGAATCTGGGATGGTTAATTACCAAATTAAATGGTGTCGAAAGAGAAGTAACAGGAACTGTTCCTGAAGGCACTTTCTTATATATCAGCAATCATAGAACCTATTTTGATCCAGTCTTAGAATGTCCAGAAGCGGCTTTTATCCCTGTTGTGATGAATGAAGTAGCTAGTTGGCCGATCATGGGCCATGGCATTAAACTAACAGGAGTTGTTTATGTTGATCGGGAGAATAAGTCAAGCCGAGCAGCAACAAGGGATGCGATTGCGGAATCTATTGAAAAGGGGTATTCTGTTATTGTCTATGCAGAAGGAGGAACAAATGACCAACCAACCACTAAATTATTTAGAGAAGGAAGTTTTAAAATCGCTGCCGAAAAAGGTATTCCGATTCTTCCTATGGCGGTTGACTATAAAGATAGATCATTTTACTGGACCAGCAAGTATAGCTTTGTTGGACATGTTATAGCTACCTTTAGTAAAAAAATGCAGACTAAAGTTAGTTTCGGAAAACCTATTACCGGTACGGATTCCAAAGCATTGCTAGAACAAACACAATCTTGGATAGATGGAGAATTGATCCGTTTTAGAGAGGAGTGGGATGCGGAGGATCGATCAAAAGCATAGAAATTCATTTTTCTTAAAATTGATCGGATGAATTTATTCACCACCCCAGTCTAATCAACATCATAAATCTGACTTCTGACAATTCCGTTAGCGCAAGCTAACTAGAACGGTCTGACCTCTGACTTCTGTCCTCAAACCAAATGTTTAATCAACTCCCCATAAATAGGATTCATTTTAAGCACGGCTTCATTCCCCAAAATAATTAAATGCTTCCTTGCTCTCGTCAATGCCACATTCAATCGTCGATCCACCCCTTCCTCTGAAAGCGATACTAAAGCATCCAATTGAGATAAGCTATTCGTACAGAGAGATAAGATGATAATATCTCTTGCGCCACCTTGATAGCGCTCTACTGTATCAATCGTCAAGTGTCGAAGCATCTCAGGATTTTCTTCCATTAACTGCTGTCGAATCTGCGCAATTTGTGCTCGATACGGTGTAATTACGCCCACACTTTTATTGGTAACAGCTAATTGATTGGTCGCATAAATTCGTTCAATACTTTGCATCAATTCTACTATCTTCCATGCCTCATGTTGATTCGTTTTATGGGTTCTACTTGTAGTATCTACCGCCGTGTCTATATAAATGACACGCTTACTGCATAACTCACTTTCTAAAAAAGTAGGATCTGGTGGCAATTGATAAGCTAAGACTTTTGTTTGTTCTTTATGAACACTCGTATTGGCTGGTAGAATTTTTAAATTATTTTGATAAAAGAATTGATTGGGAAAAGACATGATGTCTTCATGCATTCGCCCTTGATGGCTGAGCTGGGCATGCGACCAATACCAGCCATTTTTGATACCTTGTTTATATAAACGTTCAAAATACGAATCTCTTAAATTGGTTAAGCCAATCGCATTTAATTCTTCATCTTCTACTTTAGATAGTTCATTATCCTGTAATACTACTGCTGGTAATTGTTGATGATCACCAATCAAAACAAATCGCTCAAAGTGTGGTAATAGTCCTAACAAATAAGGCTCTAATAATTGAGAAGCTTCATCAATAATTACTTGGTCAAATTGCTTGATTTGTAATAAATCTTTTTTGCCCGCAATGGAATTAACTGTACTAACAAAAATGCGATGGCTTAGTAATAATTCTTTTAAGGCGGCACGGGTCTTAATTTTTGCCATTTTATGATCTAGTAGCTGATCCCTAAATTGTTCGCTCGTAGAAAATCTAGAACCTATGCGAATATAATCTTCTCTTATATTATCATCAATATTTTCTATAGACTCACAAATTTCATCTACCGC
>CALJIY010000528.1 GCA_937973945.1 uncultured Saprospiraceae bacterium
CTCTTTTATGTAATATCCAGCCCTATCTACATCCTCTTTCCAGCAGATGCTTCCAGCCAGAAGCTACAGAAAATGAAGACTTTCTATAAAAAATTAAACCAAAATCCATGAAATTCCTCCTTGAAACATGGCAATTCGCCAACAAAATGATAATTTGGGCTACCAACCCAACGTTAGGAGTAGGAGCGTTATCCAGAAAACCATACAATGTTACAACTATGAAAAAACAATTGCTGCCAATCCTAGTAGCGCTATGCGCTATTACCTCGTTGAGTTTTTATTCTTTAAAACAGCACCAAACTATGTCTAAGGTCGATCTTAGTGATTATGATAAGGCTTGGAAAATTGTAGATTCTTTAGAGCAACAAGGATTGCCAGAATCTGCACTAAAACAAGTAGTGGCAATAGTGAATAGAGCCAAACGGGATAATAATGCCCCACAATTGGTCAAAAGTTTATTATACCGAGGCAAATTTCAAAGCCAGCTAGAAGAAGATGGTTTAGTAAAGGCGATCCAGCGAATGGAAGGAGAGATCGCCGAAGCGACCAGTCCTGCCAAGCCCATCTTGCAATCGATCCAAGCGGAATTATTAAGTCGATATCTAAGCAATAATCAATGGAAACTTAGAGATAGAACAGAGGTAAAAGATTTTGAGTTATCGGATATTCAAACTTGGTCGATTCCACAGTTGATTGAGCAGAGTCGGGTTTTATACCTGGCCTCTATAGCAGATGCAGCCACTAAGGAAATAGCCATTCAAGATTTTGAGGTGATTACTAAAGAAGGGGCGAATGCAACAGGTTTAAGGCCTACTTTATTCGACTTACTAGCACACCGAGCAGTCGATCATTTTAGCAATGATCGAAATAATTTAACAGAGCCAGCTTATAAATTTTATATCAATCAACCAGAAGCTTTTGCGCCTGCTAAAACCTTTGCGGCGACTACTTTCGAAACAAAAGACAAAACAGCTGCAAAGTATCAAACCTTACTGGTTTTACAAGATTTACTATCCACCCATCTTCAATCGAAAAATATTCCTGCCTTAGTAGATGCAGATTTAAAGCGATTAAAGTTTGTCTATGATAATGCAGTCTTAGGGAACAAAGAAGCCTTATATATCAATGCATTGGGCGATTTAGTGGAAGCATATAAAGACGAAGAAGTTTATACAGAAATTGTTTTTCAATTAGCCAGTATATACCAAAGAAAAGGTCAACAGTACCAACCAAATCCAGATCAAAAAGGGAAATTGGACTATAGCAAAGCCTATCAGCTATGTCAAGCAGCGATTGCTAAATTTCCAGATTCCTATGGAGCCAAGCAATGCCAAAACATCATTACCAGCATTACTAGAAAAAATCTTGATTTAAAGACTGAGCAAGTCAATATTCCGAATCAGCCAATATTAGCAGCGATTACTTTTAAAAATATTGAGCAGGCATATGTAAAGATTGTTCGCCTAGGTTATGAGGAGCAGCAAAGCTTAAATCGAGAAAATGTTGAAAAGGTATTAGCGAAGCTCAATGCAAAAGAAGTAATCCGTGCCCAAACTTTTGAGCTACCCCAAGAAGGAGATTTTCATCAACATATGGCAGAGGTAGATTTAGGAGAACTGCCAACAGGTACCTATGCCGTAATGGTTTCTGATAGTGAAGCTTTTACTGATAAGGGACATGCGGTAGGACATGTGTTCTTCCATGTATCCAATATCGCATTTTGGTCAAAGTCAGGAGATGATGGAAAAGCGCAATTAGTTGTGGTGGATCGGACGACTGGCGAGCCTATAAAAGGAGTGATTGCAGAATTGTATGCAAGAGAGTACAATGCTTTATCGAGAAAGAATGTTTTCAATAAAATAGCAACACAGCAAAGTGATAAAGAGGGCTTTATTCAGCCAGATATCAAGGAGAATGTTCATTTTCAAGTAAAGCTAATACACGGGGAGGATGTCCTATATTTAGAGGATGCTTTTTCTAATTATCGCCACAGGGATTATCCAGGACCGACGAATGTGCATACTCATTTCTTTTTAGATCGAGCGATTTATCGACCGGGGCAAACCGTTCATTTTAAAGGGATTGTTATTCAAAAAGAAGTGAAGGGGATGCCGGCTATCAAAGCGAATGAAAAGGTAGTAGTTAGTTTCTTAGATGTCAATAGACAAGAGGTCGCCAAGCAAGAATTGACGACGAATGAATTTGGAACTATTACAGGCACTTTTACAGCACCTAAAACAGGTTTGTTGGGGCAAATGAGTTTGAGTTCTAGTGCAGGTGGTTCGCATTATTTTAGTATAGAAGAATACAAGCGTCCTAAGTTTGAAGTTACTTTTGATCCTATAAAAGAAGCTTATAAATTAGAAGATACCGTAGTCGTCAAAGGCAAAGCTTTGGCCTTTGCAGGGAATAGTATTGATGGCTCAAAAGTCACTTATCGAGTTGTCCGACAAGTGCGTTTTCCATATAGACCCTACTGGTGGGGCCGATACAATCCATACCAACAGCCTGAGCAAGAAATTACAAATGGAGAAACCACCACCAATACAGATGGTAGTTTTGACATTTCTTTTGCGGCTTTACCAGATTTAGCGGTTCCAGCAAAGCAAAAGCCTGAGTTTACTTATAAAATATATGCGGATGTAACGGACATAACAGGGGAGACGCAGTCTGCGGATACGCGTATAAAAGTGGGCTATGTTTCCTTGTCTATTGCATTACCTTTAGCCGATAAAATTGAATTGTCAGAAGAGACGGAGCTACAAATTAGTAGTAAAAATTTAGCGGGAGAATTTGCTGCAGCAAGAGGGGAAATAATTATTGAGTCTCTAGCTATTCCAGACAATACTTTCAAAAATCGTATGTGGCAACAGCCAGATACCTATATTTTGTCAGCAACAGATTTTAAAAAGAAATTTAAAAACTTTGCTTATCAAGCAGAAGATAAAAAAGAGCATTGGAACGTATTGAAAAAGGAAGAAGAAATTTCTTTTAATACGGAACAAAAAAAGCGCTTAGTATTACCTGTTAAAAACTTAGGCGTAGGTCAATATCGTTTGACTTTAAATACAGAAGATAAGGATGGCACGCCAATAGAGATCATCAAATATTTTGAAATATACGACCTCAAGAAAAAGAAAATTGCTACGAACCAAGTGGAGTGGCTAAAGCATCCTACGACCACTTTTGAGCCTGGAGAAAAAGCTAGTGTATATATCGGTTCTGCTATAGCACCGATACAAGTATTAGTAGAAATAGAAAAGCAAGGAAAGATTGTCAAGCGATATTGGGAACAAGTTAAAGGATTAGAAAAAATCGACTTTCCTGTGTTGGAATCGGATAGAGGCAATTTTCATTATCATTTGTCTTTTACAAAAAACAATCGACCTTATAAATTCTCTAAGACGATCTTGGTGCCTTGGGCCAACAAAGATTTGACTATAGAATATGCGACCTTCAGAGATAAGCTATTGCCAGGGCAAGAAGAGGAATGGCGTATTAAAATATCTGGTCCGAAAAAAGAGAAGATTGCCGCGGAAATGGTCGCAGGTATGTACGATGCTTCCTTAGATCAGTTTAGTGTAAATAATTGGTTATTAGATATTTATCCGACGGATGCACATCCTCGTTATTCCTGGCAAGCTAGAGGCTTTCAAGCCCAATCTTCTAGATTATGGAGCAATAATTGGCAGCCGGAATATGGAGAGAATCAACATCGAATTTATCCAAGTTTAGAATGGTTTGGCTTTTCTGGCTATGGAAGGAGCTATGGCTATAGTAGAGGTAATAAGAGAATGGCGATGCGTTCTAAATCTATGCCGCAGGATATGGCAATGGAGTCTATGTCAATGGATATGGCAGCAAGTCCACCAGCCCCAATGGCAGCAGCTAGAGCAGAAGCGAAAGAGCGTGCAATG
>CALJIY010000529.1 GCA_937973945.1 uncultured Saprospiraceae bacterium
TGCTAGCTTGAATATAAAGAGTTCTTGTGAGGGAGATTCCGTTCGCTTTGATATCGAAAATGTGGGCGAAGCGGATATGGATAATCCATTACCATTTATTGTGATCCAAGATATGATTATGATGCGTAGCAACCAGGCGCCTGTGCAGTTATCAAGTGGAGACAAAATAAGCGTTAGTCTCCCAGCTAATGGTGCTACGTACAGAATGGAAATGGCGCAAATTACCAATCATCCGACCAGTAATAAAGTATCCGCAGCCATCGAAGGTTGTGGGGTCAATGCACAAGGAACGGCTAGTCAAGGATTTATTAATATGTTTGAGCTGGACGATGAAAGTAGCTTCACAGATATAGATTGCCAAGAGAATATTGGCGCTTTTGATCCGAATGATAAAAAGGGGTATCCAATAGGATATGGAGATCAGCATTTTATTGATCAAAACATTAGACTCACTTATCATATCCGTTTTCAAAATACGGGAACCGATACCGCTTTTAATGTAGTAGTCCTCGATACCTTGACAGAACATTTAGATGTCGCCTCTTTGGAATTACTCAGTGCCAGCCATGCATATACACTAGACATTTTAGAAGAAAATATTCTCCAGTTCAGTTTCAATGATATACTATTAGTCGATAGTGTTAAAAACGAACCGCTATCGCATGGCTACATTCGTTTTGAAATTGACCAACAAGTAGATGTCCCCTTAGAAACTGTCATTAAAAATAGTGCTGCCATTTATTTTGATTTTAATGAGCCTGTTATTACGAATGTAACAGAACATACTTTAGGAAAAGAGTTTATTGAAATTGAAGTAAGAACTTCTACTTTTAATACCCCATTAATGGAAATGGATGTTTACCCAAATCCCTTTGCAGAATCAGCAATGGTGACGATAGATCAGTTAAGTGGAAAAGAACATTCCTTTTTTCTCTATGACCTCAATGGTCGATTAGTCAAACAATATGATTTTACAGGGAATCAATTTCAGTTGATGCGACAAGATCTTCATTCAGGGGTATATCTTTTTGAAGTACTTTCAGAAGGACAGTTCATGGGGAATGGAAAGCTTTCTATTCGATAATTTAGTTGATAGGAGACTTCCCAAGTTTTCAAAACTTGGTAAGTCTGCCTTAATGCTGGCGCAAGGCTGTGCCCATAGACGTCAGGCTATCAGAAAAGGCCCTTGATTATCAGGTCATTAACGACGAAATGTTGGTGGCAGATATTTTATAAATAGTTGACACCTTTTCGTAGACCCCCAGGTATCAGCCACTTTCAAAGTGTCTGCTACCTAGTATCCGTCTCTTAGCCTGAAGGGTATGGGCAAAGCCTTAAAAATAAAAGACGCAAAGCAATAGACTTGCGTCAACGAACTTCAATAAAAAAACAAAAGTCATGTCAAAATATATCTTAATATCTATTTTTCTATTATCCTCCTTTCTAGGCTATAGTCAAACAGCCTCTGTTTCAGGGGTTATCAAGACTTACACAGGAACTGCTATTCCTAATACAAAGGTAACATTAAAGGGTAGTGATTTTGAACAAAATGTTCAGACAGACGCAACTGGTACTTATCTTTTTACAGAGATACCAACAGGAAGTACCTATACCTTAGAAATGGAACGTTCCGACGAATCTCTTAACGGAGTAAGTACTTTAGATATGGTCCAAATCTTACAATCAATTATAGCATTACCATCTTTAGAAACGTCTGCTGAAATGCTAGCTGCTGACGTTGATCAATCTGGAACGGTTAGCGTACGAGATGCTTGGTTGATGCGACAAGTAATATTAGGTTTTCAGGCTACTTTTGAAGCTCCTAACTGGCGATTTGTCGCTATAGATTATAGTTACCCAGATGCCATTACTCCACAATCAATTACCCTTACTCAAGATATTGATAATTTGAATTTCATAGGTGTAAAGGCGGGAGATGTTAGTGGGAGTGCCCGATTTTAAAAAGCTTAGATTCTAGACTGGAAAGGAGTAGTCAAGAACATCTAACTACTCAAGAATCTAGAAAATATATTAAGATCTTAATTTTTATTAGACGTTAAATTAAGAAGATGTGCTATTCGCTGAAATAGAAGGTTTGGTGTGTTTTCTACCAAGCTTTCTATACAGTTTTTACTTTTACTACCTACACATTACGAATTTGCTCAAGCAACCATTCTTTCTCCGTCAACACAGATTCTGCCTTAATAGCTACTTCCAATTTTTCTACCTCCGCTTTATCATAAAAATTAAGCCCTAGTAGTTTTTGGGTAAACCGAATAATGTTTAAATAATTCGTTTTATGATAACCAATGACCCGTTTTCGGAGAACATAATTTTTCATCGCATCGAGGTGAGAATAGAGTAAATTTAATTCCGACAATTCATAATACACCTTTAGCAGTAATGTCTTTGCCCCTAAATTAAGCAGCACATCTCGGTAGTTGGAAGTTTGGAGCAAAGCCAAAACCTCATCGTAATTTTTCTTATGGTAGGCCAAATGCGCTTTGCTAAAACTGTACGCACTTTCCTGATATCGTTTCTCTAAGGCCTTTTTGTAATCATCAATAAATTGTTCCACCCATTCCAAATCCGTGGTTTGAATTCCTGCCTTCACTATATTATGGTAAGTGAAACGAGATAGCCTACCATTTTCTAAAAGTGCCTCATTCGCTAATCCTGCCTTATATAATTCCAAGGCTTGGTGAAAAAAATGCTTGGCCCCTTTATTAATTTGTTGAATACAAAAATTGATCGCATATAAGTGAAAATATCGAGTTTCCCTTTCTGAAAACAAAGCACTATTCTTTATTAAAAGTTCTTTAAAATAATCAAAGTGTTGAATCTCAGAAGGCTTAGCAAGTGTCAAATAGCAATAATAATAAGTCGCAATGGCAGGTACTTCTAACAAGTTTTTATGCTCAATTTCTTGTAAAATAACTTCCAAAAAACTGAGGTCATAGGCTAATTGATACGTGTTTTGGTGGGATAATAAAGAACAAGCGAGACTTAGTTTTTGAATAAAATAAGCAATGTCTAAATCTACGAAAGCAGCAGAACTAAATTTTTCCGTTGGTTTTAAGATAGCATCATAAGCAAATTGGGTCAAACTATTTTGAAAGGTATATTCATAGTAATCCGCATTTCTTAATCGTTGTTTTTCTTTGTTTTCCTGCGCCTTTTTTAAAGAACGTAAAGCAAATTCTGATAAATTACGTCGTTTAAAACCTTCCGTTGTTTTCTGTTTTAATAAAAAAGCATTTTCTCTAATTTCTTCGTAAGCAATATACTGTTCAATCAATCTATACAAATAGCTTTTGTGTAATCGAAAGTCTGTTTCATTAAATTTTTTAGCAGGAAAAATAGTTATATACGCCGCTTCCTTATCGAATATTGGGGTTGGATTTGCCATACAATAGCTCAATAATTCACTCAGCCCCTGCTGGGAATTAAAGTAAGGAGAGGCCACAAATTTTTTCAAATTTTTCAATTCCTTTTTATTGAATTGGGCAATTAGTTGTTCTAAACGGCTTTTTTTCATGGTAAAAATTAGAAATATACTCGATTTTTATCTACATCTTGTTTTATTAGCTATTCATAATCAGACATTTATGCCTTAAAAACTAAAACATTACTCTACAATATACATTTTTTGTTATTGAAATATCTTTGATAAACTGACACCTTTGTATTAAGTAATAGTAATAAGAGACTGCATTTAATTCAAGTCGGACACCTTCAATGATGTCCGGCTTGTATT
>CALJIY010000530.1 GCA_937973945.1 uncultured Saprospiraceae bacterium
CCTTGCTGATTCGTTAAATCTTGTTTCCATATACCAGAGGCACATATAGTCGCATCATATACATCAAGGCATTCATTTTGGCAGACAGTTTGAGCATTTTCAATGACTTGTCGCTCTTGGATGGTGATATGATTGATATGCGTAGAATCACAACCATTAGCACCTCTAAATACTTTACTAAGGGTAGTCGTGCTAGCTATAGCTTCTCCATAAAATAAGACGAAATCACCTTCACAAAAGAAGTGCTCTGTTTCTTGAACAACAGGCGATACCATTTCTACTATAAACGTATGAGTAGAATCACAACCACCTTCTGCAAAAAAGTTTTCAGAATAGATCCCTGCGCTATTGGTGGACTGCCCAAAGAGAGAAACACTTTCTCCTTCGCACAAACGAATCGTTTCAGTGGTTGCTATCTGCTCTTGGATAGTTAACTGAACTGTATGAATGGAATCGCAGCCATTGAATCCTGTATATGTTTTTGTATAAGTACCAGTTGTATTTAATAAATCGTCTTCAAAAAGGAATGTCTCCTGCGCACAAATCAAAGCCTCTTGGCTTACGGCAACAGCTTGCATTATGTCTACTTCAATGACGTGCACCGAATCACAACCTTTACTATTCGTAAAGGTCTTGGTAAAAGTTCCAGAGCTTGTTTCTGGATTTCCAAAGACGTCTACGACTTCTCCCTCACAAGCTTGTAATCTCTCTTGACTAGAACTTTGTGGTAGAACACTTAAAGCAATTTCATGTAAGGAATCACAGCCATTAGCCGCAGTGAAGGTGTGTGTAAAAATACCTGCGGTACTGACAGCCGTACTATCAAATAACAAATAGGTCTCCCCTTCACAGATATTTATTTCTTCTCTTGTTGAGAATTTCTCTAATACTTTTAGATGCACCGTATGCGTAGAATCACATCCATTATAAGCCATATAGTTTTCTGTATAAGAACCAGTCTCTTGAGTTGATACACCAAAAATCAAACTAGTCTCTCCTTCACAGATCGTTCGTTCTTCTTGAATGTAACTTGGCATTAATACATCAAGCGTGTATATATGTGTTGAATCACAACCGTCTTGACTCGTAAATAATCTTTCATAAACACCTGCTCTTTCTACTTTATCTCCAAATGCATTAAAGGTAGTTCCCTCACAAATGGTAATGGTTTCTGAGACAGTTTGTTCCTTCGCTTGAAATACTTGTATAGTGTGGATAGAATCACAGCCATATTGAGAAACAAATGTATTTTCAAAAGTTCCAGAGGTATCTACAACAGTACCAAATACTAAAGTTGTCTCCCCTTCACAAATAGGTCGATTTTCTACCGTAGTAATATAAGTCTGAAAGTCTACATCAATATGGTGGGTAGAATCACAACCAGACACGCTAGAAAATTTTCTAGTATATCGTCCCGCCAATTGTACCTCCTGTCCGAACACCAATACACTTTCTCCTTCACAGGCGGTAATCGATTGATTTGTTTCTTTTTGAGGATGCACAGTCAATCGAATGGTATGAATAGAATCACAACCTGTATAAGTTTGGAAGGTGTTAATATAAGTCCCTGTTGTGTCTTGGTTCACTCCAAAAATAGTGCTCGCCTCTCCTGCACAAATGCTTCGTTCTTCTGATGAATGCATCGTAGGTAAGACCACTAGATCAATCGTATGAACAGAATCACAACCATTATTTGCTACAAAGGTTTGGCTGTATTGATTCGTTTCTGTTTGGTCTAAACCAAATACAGCATAGCTTTCTCCTTCACAAATAGTCACTTGACTAAAGACTTTATTTTCTTCCAATTGACGTACATGAACGGTGTGAATAGAATCACAACCAGAGCTAGCTATGTAGTTTTTTGAATAGCTTCCTGCTGTTTGTACCACTGTATCAAAAATCAGCAAAGAAGTATTAGGACATAGCGTCTGATCTTCTGCTGTACGAAGTGTAGGCACTACGGCAATAATGATCGAATCTTTATTGACACAGTTTTCATAATCGCCAGCGGTGAGTACCACCTTAGTAGTTTGCGTAGGAGTAATTTGTACAGATTCACAAGTATCACAACTAATCATTTCTGAGGCAGACCATTGATATAGTTGATGCCCAGCTAAATTAAGATGAACCGTTTCGCCTTCACAGATGGTTTGATCTGCTCCCAAAGAAAAGGTAGGATAATCATGATTGATAACGGCAGTCGTAGCAGTTTCTGACTCACAACCCGCTGCGCTTATTTTTAAATGATAGGTTCCTAATTCGCCAACATTGGTAGGATTAGGATCTGAAGATTGAAAATTATTAGGCCCTGTCCATTCATAAGTTACCTCGTCCATATTCGTAACTACGGTACTTATCAAATCAAAAGCAGTAGCCTCACAATAGGGGCCTGTATTTCCAGCTGTTATGTCAAAATCAGCAATTTTAATATCTACTGTATCTAGAGTAGAACCACAACCAAAAAGTTTCGCTTCCAATACATAAGCACCTTCCTCTGTGATGTCCGTGATATGCTGCTTATCAGAGGTATAGCCATTAGGCCCTTTCCAATGATACTCGAAATCTGAATCATCAAATATGGTGACCCATTGTCTACCTAACAAATCGTAATCCCCTTTCAATTCAATAGATTCCCCTTTACAAAAAACAGCTTTCTCTGCAGTAGAGGCATGCGCATTTAGTTCGACAGGACAAACCCGCAAACATTCAGAAAACTCAGAAGTATTTTGGCTATTTCTTGATAAAGCTACTACGTGTTGACCATATCTATAAAAGCTAGGATAATTCCACGTACCATCAGGGGTTGCCCTCACTTGTCCTAAAAAAGTCAAGGCTTCACAACTTCCTTCTCCACAGCTTCCTTCGCTTAGATATAATTCTACTATATCATTAGGACTGGCAGTGCCAATAATAATCGTCTCAATACCATATTCAAAAACAGGTGGAGCGTATTTACGAAATAAATTTTCTAAACTCTTAGTATTACAATTAAAATCATTTTGGCTAACAGATAAATTATCAGATACCTCGATGGAAATCCCCTTCTCGTTGTTAGCAATTATATTTTTTGTAGCTGCACTTCCTCCAATGTCTAAAGCACCACTTGGATTGTTTGCCAATATACCGATCTTATTACCTATGCGTTCTTGATTATAGGCCGTACCGATTCGATTGCCAGCTATACTTGCATAACCTCTATAAGATAAATCAATGGCCGCTTCTTGGTGATTCGCAAAGACATTTCCTTCTCCATCAGCGGAATTTCCACCGACGAATATTTCCGATTCAATTTCGTTATCGACTATTAAACCTTCCTTATTACCTAAGCCTGCAGCGTAGTTAAGATCCGTACCAATATAATTAGATTGAATGGTGGTGGTTTTCGCTTTTTGAACATGGATAGCGATTCCATTATTAATTAAAATATTTCCTTTAGAAGTCTCTCCTATAATGATTTCCGAAATCTCATTGACCCCATCCCCTATGGCAATACCTGCTTGAACAAAATTTTGAAATTGAAGACCAAAGACATGAACATCAGAAGCTTGAATAGATAAGCCTTTATTAACAATATTTGCTCCGTCTAAAATCACTAATCCATTTGTCGGGAAATTATTTATTTCAGTCGTTGCATCTATAATTGTTTCTCTATCTCTGATGGCTGGTAGTTCAGCGTTGAGGTATATTACTTGAGGACCGTTCCCTCGTATATCAAACCGAATCACATTGGCAACCCCATCAGCATTAGCAGCATTGATGGCCTCTCTAAGGCTACAATGTACAGCGCTACAATTGCCATCGTCGACATCCGCTGCTGTGGTTATTTCGTAGGCTCGCTGTCCAAACACCATAGTGTTCAATAGGCTAAGCCATACCAATAGGTAAAATGATTTCATATACTAGTTCACGGTTTTATAGGACTCGTTAATTCCGTATTAAAAACAAGTCTGTTATAAATGTTTCAATTGGTTTTGTGTTAACTATAATGGAATAGTAGTAATCTTTTGTGGTAGTCTAAATGGACTTAATGTAAAAGGTAGGATAGGAAAAAAATTATTGCAGGAACAAATTCCTTAGTAATAACTTGCTTCCATTACTCTTGGCTATAAATCAAGTGTACTTCATCCTAAAATGGATTGTTTTTGTATTGTTATTAGGTTAGTAAAAAATGACCCTACCCTATTGATAGCAACCAATAGCGCACAAGAAGAGAAACAAATGAAGTCTTGATAGATTTATTGCATCTTCCTCTTTATTATCATTCTTTACCACCTAATTAGTAGTGCACATCACATAAGGTGATATAGGCACTATTATACTAATAGCCTAAAAAAATTGGATAAATGTGAGGGGATTGTAAATGGGAATATAAATGTTGTATGGATTATGAAGCAAAGATAAGCCAGAATTACAAGATAGTAAAGTTTTTTAAATAATATTTTTTCATATTTATCTTTAAAAAAAAATACTTATTTGTATTTTTCTCACTGATAGTTAATAAGATACCTTTAAAATATATGATATGTTACATTTTGTACAAAAAAAGTTTTTTTGAAAAAACGTTTAGAGAAACGTTTACTAAACTTTTGAAGTACTTTTGAAGTACTTTTGAAGTTTAGTAAACGTCCAATTCTACCATTACAACAACTCCAACAATGCCCGTTCTATCACTTCATCTTTCGTTCTATCTTCCCAATCTATAAATGCTTCAATATCTGGAGGCACTCCATTTTCGTAGTTGTTGCCATTCAAATCTAAAGTCTGGGTAATGGAGAATCGATACTCCCAACCATTAGGTAATTCTCCTCCATTAGGGGCACCTAATCCCCCACCTGTATAATCCCCCACCAACACCAAATTAGGAATTTCTTTGGTTGCCAAAGAGAAAAAAGAACCTGCACTATAAGTGCCTCGATCTACTAATACCATTACTTTCTTGTCATAGCTTACGCCTGAAGTTGGCGTAATCACTGCATCTTCCAATGGCGTAAAATCATTTTTTCCTGGGCCACTTTTTATTCTAGATTGAGCAACGATTGTTTCCTCTTTTATAAATCGTCTTAATATCGCGTAGACATCAGATACTGCCCCTCCACCATTTTCTCGTAAGTCAAGAATCAAACCTTGAGTATCTTTATATCTTTCTAAGATGAATCCTATATTCTTTTCTGCAACTGTTCCCGTAAAAGATCCATAGCGAATATAGCCTATTTGCCCATCTGCAATAAAATCATGTCTAAAAGGACCAGATACAAAATAATTAACTGGTAAGTATTGATCTTCAATAATTCTAAAATCGAAATTATCTTGTCCTATTTGATCAAAAGGGAAAAAAGAAATATTAAAATTCGAGATCAAATTTACATGCCCATCTTTTAATTCATTTAGCATATTGGCGAGCACACTAAACAATTCTACTTCATCCATTCCCTCAGTAATTTGTGCCTGATACTTGACACGCACCGCCTCCCAGTCAATATCTTTTAGATCAAAAAAAGTATAGCGTTCTGCACATTCTGTCCACAGATAATCAAAATTTTCTTGGGCATTAGAAGATTCTAAATCGTCTTCAAAAACTATTTGATCACAAGAAAAACAAAGGAGCGATAGAAAAATTACTGTGTATATTGAATATTTCATTTTATTTATTTTTCCGGTTAAAAATAGAACGTAAGAGCGGTTCTTTTTTACTGTCTAAGCGATATAAAAAGGAAAAAGCGCCAATTCCATTACTCAATGCAAAACGATCTGGATTTTCTCCAGAACGAACCCCATCCCAGGTATAAGAGATCTTAATCGCATTTTTAGTATTTGTATGATATAAGATATAATCGATAGTCGACCGAAACCGAATCCCCGAAAACACATTAAATTGGTGATTTTCAAATAAATTACTTCCATTATAAAATGGAGCATGTGCCGTATAAGCATACCCATTTCTAAAATTGGAATTAAGTAAACCAACATCTATTCGGACAGAAAAATGCTGTTTTCGTGGACCTATCTTTTTTCTAAAAAGTAAATGCCTAGAAAAATCTTTTCCAACTTTGAAAGAGCCAAACAAGGTGGGGAAGAATTCAAACCCTACTGAATTATTCCTTAAATCAGCATTGAATCTATTGATAAACAAAATATCAATAGCTCCACCAATCTTAGTATCCCATCCTTTAAAGGCTAATGACTTTAAATTATATAGTCGGCTGTAGCTTATATCTGTACTCGCCACGATACCAGTACTAGATTCCTCTCCAACAGAGGAGAATGCTCCTCCAATGGAAAAATTAATAGCAGATTTATATTCCTTATTAGCAAACAATTGAGTTTTACCTAGTTTCAGTCCTAAGGCAGGTCCTCGATAAATGAGCGGAGAAGTGGCCAAGTCTCTAAAAGAAATGAGTCCAAACCCTATTCCTCCTAACTCTCTATATCTTCGGACTTCTTCAGAGGTATTTTCCTCTAGCTCGCTTACTTTGTTTCGATCTTGAGCGACTAGTGAGAAACCTATTAATAGTATAAAAAATACTAAGTTTATTTTTTTCATTTATTAGCGTTTTGCAAACAAGTTTGAAATACCAAATTAATTATTTTTTATAAAAAGGTGATAAAAATTTGCGTAACTGAATAGTTACTTATATATTTGCGTAACCAATTAGTTACTCAATATTAGTTTAATTAAAAAAATAATTATGACTACTATCAATCAAAAGCCTCAAATTCAAATCAAACGGGTCTATCAATACGATATCCATACCTTATGGATGGCCTTGACCAGTAAAGAAGCCCTTTCTGAATGGCTAATGCCTACCACTAATTTTGAATTAAAAGAAGGGCATAGTTTTCAATTCACTGCAAAACCACAAGGTAATTTTGATGGAATTGTTAACTGTAAAATACATTCTTATTCTGCACCTAATACCATTGTCTATTCTTGGTCTGGCGGTGGAATGAAAACGCCGACCATTGTCACATGGGAGCTAAAAGAATTGACGCCAACAGAAACTAGCCTTACCTTATCTCACTCCGGTTTTACTGGTTTTAGTGGTTGGGTAACAAAGCAAATTCTAAATATGGGTTGGAAAAAGATTCTTCGTAAAAAACTAGCCTTCTATCTAAATATGCCTCAAAATAAATTAGCTCTATGAGACGTGATCCATGGCAAGCATTAGCAGACCCAACTCGAAGGCAGATTATAGATATTCTCTCTAAAGAACCTTTGACGATCAATGCAATTGCAGAAAACTTCAATATTAGTCGTCCTGCAATTTCTAAACAGTTAAAAATATTGGAAGCTTCTACTTTGATAACAATAGAGCAGCAAGGCAGGGAACGTATCTGTTCCCTTTCGCTCGCTCCACTAGAAGAAGTTGCAACCTGGGTAAAACAATACGAACTATTCTGGTTACAGAAATTAGATCGCCTAGACGATTTTTTAAAAAAGGAAAATAAATTATAAGATAGTTAGACTTTTATGAATTCATCCGATCACTTGCAGTGATCGGATGAACCAAACCCTACTTATTAGGTTGCGGTGTAGTTCTAAGATAAGGTCGAATGACAGTATGACCTTTCGGAAATTTTGCAGGAATATCTTCTGTGGCAATAGAAGGCGAAACGATCACATCTTCTCCGTCCTTCCAATCAGCGGGTGTAGCTACACTGTGGTAAGCCGTCAATTGCAAAGAGTCAATCACTCGAAGAATTTCTAAAAAATTTCTCCCTGTAGCTGGAGGGTAAGTCAGTGTTAATTTTACTTTCTTATCTGGACCAATAACAAACACAGTTCTTACCGTAGTTTTATTGGTGACTTCTGGATGAATCATATCATATAACTCTGCCACTTTCCGATTTTCATCTGCTACGATTGGAAAGTTCATGGTTACATTCTGCGTATCCTCTATGTCTTTTATCCATGCTTGATGAGAAATGATTCCATCGACGCTAACCGCCATGGCCTTAACGTTCCTTTTATCAAACTCTCCTTTAAGCGCCGCTGTTCTACCTAACTCGGTAGTACAAACAGGTGTGAAATCAGCAGGATGAGAAAACAACATGCCCCAGCTATCGCCTAGCCATTCGTGAAAATTAATTTCGCCCATTGAAGTTTGGGCCGTGAAATTTGGAGCTATTTCTCCTAACTTAATTGCCATAATTGTAGATTTTAACAGTTTGGTGATTTAGTGGATATAAAAATTATCTCATTACATTTTTAGATAACTAAACGCTTATCTCAAATAAAAGATTATTATCAGCTGAATTATTTCAAAAAATCCAACGCCACAAAGCCTTCAAAAAAGGAGCAAACCGAAAAGAAAAAAAGATTCGGAAATTCTCCAATACGGTAGTTTCTTCATCTAGGAATTTAAAGATTTGTTGGATAGAATTATGTCGATACATATCTGTAAATATCGATTCCCCCAGTTCATTCTCTCTTGCTAACACATCCAGATAGAGGGCATCATAAAAACGGAATTGCTTACTTAGTAAATTAGTGCTTGGTGGTTTATTATTTTTCAGATTACTTACAACTTGTTTCGCTAATTTTTCTATGTTTTTAAAGGCATATCCAGAAGATGGTTTGACCCAAGAACCAGCTGTTCCTATTTTTAAAATCCCTGCCTCATTGGCTTCATGAAAAGGAAAACTAGTCATGGGAATCGTGCCTATTTCCTCATGAACAATTTGATAGTCGTCTATTTTTAGAATCTCCTTAATATATTTTTTTAAGTAAATATCGTAATCAGAAGCAGCCAATACCTCTTGATCAAATAAGGTGAATTCGACCATCGCCCGAGTCGAAGAAGTAGGTAATACGTATGTAAAACTAGTAGCCAAGCCTTTCTTCACTCGATAGTCCATCATGACAAAAGAGTCAGGATCAAAGACAGGTTTTTTCGTTTCAATAATCCATCCCTTAAAATGCTGTATTAGACTGATGTGGTCTTTTTGCCCATTGATAAATGCTTGCGTAATTCGGCTGTCAAAAATTTGTTTGGCTTGATAGGTATTTTGTTGGCCTTGTATGTTTAAAATTGCGCCAGTCCTTTTTACGGATTGCACCTCCTCTAATTGCCAGTGCATATTAGGCGCAGCCATAATAGTTTTTTTGCCCAACTGATAAAAATCAATTGACCGTATCATTTTATATTGATACGGTGCCAATGCTAAAGGAATCTCTTCGTCCTTGCCATAAAAAAAACCTTTTGCCCAACTCTTTGTGAGGATATTATCCCAGGTGCCTGCTCCTTTTTCCCAAAAAGACCACGTTCGATCATCTACTTCTTTAGTGGTTTTTTCTACAACTAAAATACTTTTATCCGCAAACCATTCCTCCGCAAGCATAGCATGAGCGAGGTGCAATCCTGCTGCGCCTGCCCCTATAATAGCGTAATCGTATATGGTGGAGGATGTTTTATTCATTTATAAAATATTCTTTTTGAAATAATGTTGGTTAGGATTTTCAATCCAATACCTCTATTTGTCTCGCCTCTGGCGAATATAGGATAACTAAAATATCATTTATTCTTCTTAAAAAACTCGCCAGAGGCGAGACACATACAAGGTTTCGCATTACAAATGCTTACCAGCAGCAATGGGAATTATCAAAAAAACTAAAACTACTTCGATGTCATACGATAATCATATGGCATCGAGGTTGCAAACCTCGACGATCCTAAAATGCAAAGATCTTGAATCATTTCAAGCCTTATCTTTGTAGCAATAAAATGATGTATTAAACATCTTCGCAATACAAACATTAGCACCTTCTTTATGTTGAAACATTTTTTTAAAGATTTAATCGTAGTAGAACTGGCCAGCGTATTGGCAGGCCCAGCCGTAGGCATGTTCTTTGCAGAACTAGGTGCGCGCGTTATCAAAATTGAAAATAAACGGACAAAAGGGGATGTAACCCGTTCTTGGAAACTACCTAAAGAAGATACATCGCAAGCACTATCTGCTTATTATCACAGTGTCAATTGGAACAAAGAATCTATATTATTAGACTTATTGATTCCAGCAGACCAACAGCAAGCCTTACAATGGATAAAGCAAGCAGATATTGTTATTAGCAATTACAAAGCAGGCTCCGCCGCAAAGGTAGGCATGAGTTATGAACAATTAAAGGAAATTAATCCATCATTGATTTATGCTGCTGTGTCTGCTTATGGAGATGATAATCCTGCACCCGGTTTTGATGCGATGATTCAAGCAGAAACGGGATGGATTTTCATGAATGGCGAGAAGGACGGTAATCCTGTAAAGATGCCCGTAGCTTTGATGGATATATTGGCTGCACACCAATTAAAGGAAGGTATTTTATTAGCCTTATTAAAACGACAACAAACAGGACTAGGCAGCAAAATTAGCGTATCCTTATTTGATACAGGTGTTGCTTCGCTGGCCAATCAAGCCAGTAATTGGCTGAATGAAAGCGTATTGCCTCAAAGAAAAGGTAGTCAGCATCCCAATATTGCGCCCTATGGAGATATTTTTCATACAAAAGATCAAAAAGCAATCATACTCGGAACAGGCACGCAAAAACAATTTGAAAATCTTTGTGATTGTCTAGAATTATCTGCCCTTAAGACTGATCCAAAGTTCACAACCAACGCCTTAAGACTAAGCAATAGAGCTAGCTTAAATAGCCTTTTAGCACAAGCCTTTTTACAAATACCCTATGATATTCTATTGAAACGTTGCCACTCTTTACAAGTAACCATTGCCCCAATCAATAATCTCCAGGAATTATTTAGTATGCCAGAAGCGCAGGATCTAGTGCTCACAGAAACGCTTCCAGATGGAACAATTAGTAAAAGAGTTAAGACGACCATTTTTAAAATGGAATTAGGGACTAAGAAAAAATAATCTACTCGTCCTATTGGACCACTGAATACATTAATTTTTAGTATAATTTGTCTCTAAAATTCGTGAATTAGTGTTAAAATTACACTAATAGTATCAACTGCATTGATAAACATCCAATAAAAGCTATAAAAAATAATACTTTTAGCATAAAAACCAATATTTTGTGCGCTATCTAGATACCGCATAGTTTCAAATTATTATCTAGTTAACAACATTTTTTCAATAAAAAACTGTTTAAATGACTCTATTCTATAGATTAGCGCTAGGAGCTGTGTTATTATTAATTTTAAATCAGTGCACAGTGCAAGACAAAATACTTCAACAGACTGCCGATAAGGTAGCGGACAAGGTAATGCTAGATGTGACAGATCAAAAAGTAGAGGCGCTTCTTGCCCAAATGACCCTAGAAGAAAAAGTAGGGCAAATGAATCAATACAATGGCTTTTGGGAGTTTACAGGTCCTGCACCTGAAGACGGAGACGCCAAAGTAAAATATGATCATTTAAAGACAGGCCGAGTAGGTTCAGTACTGAATGTAAGGGGTGCTGCTAGTGTTCGGGAATTGCAAGAGTTGGTAGTGGAGGAATCTAGATTGGGCATTCCTTTAATATTTGGCTCGGATGTTATTCATGGATATAAAACTTTATCTCCAATTCCGTTGGCAGAAGCTGCAAGTTGGGATTTAAAAGCGATTGAAAAATCGGCGAGAGTTGCTGCTATTGAGGCAAGTGCAGTAGGCATCAATTGGACTTTCGCGCCGATGGTGGATATATCTAGAGATGCGCGCTGGGGAAGAGTCATGGAAGGCGCAGGAGAAGACACCTATCTAGGTTCTAAAATTGGCGTTGCTCGGATAAAAGGTTTTCAAGGAGATGATTTATCCGCAGATAATACCATTCTTGCTTGCTTGAAGCACTTCGCAGGCTATGGCTTTGCAGAAGCTGGAAAAGATTATAATACAGTTGATGTTGGTACGTCTACCTTATATAATGTAATCCTACCCCCGTTTAAAGCAGGTGTAGAAAATGGCGTAAGAACGGTCATGAATTCTTTTAATGTCTTGAATGGTATTCCTGCTACAGGCGATGCTTTTTTACAAAGAGAGATATTAAAAGGGAAATGGGGGTTCGATGGTTTTGTGATTTCTGACTGGGGGTCTGGCAAAGAAATGATCGATCATGGTTTTGCTAAAGATCTGAAAGACGTAGCGGTATTAGCCACTAATGGAGGATCTGATATGGATATGGAATCCACTGCCAATGTAAACCATTTACAGGAGGCGGTAGAAGCAGGACTAGTAAAGGAAAGCTATGTAGATGATGCCGTAAGAAGAATCTTAAGAACAAAATATGAGCTCGGCTTATTCGATGACCCATATAAATACTGTAGCCCAGAAAAAGAAGCTACCCTACTCTACCATGAAGATCACCAAGCGGCAGCTTTGGATATGGCAAAACGATCTATTGTTTTATTAAAAAATGATAATCAACTATTGCCTTTAAATAAGCAGCAGCAAAAAATTGCGGTTATTGGAGCACTAGCAGATGACAAGAGCAGTCCATTGGGTGGCTGGCGGATTGGTTCTGATGATGGAACGGCTGTTTCCTTATTGGAAGGTTTAGCTAAATATACCGATCAGATAAGCTATGCCAAAGGAGCAGATGTCGTCTTAGAAAACCCTGAATTTATTAAGGAACTAAAAATTAACGAAACAGATAAAAGTGGCTTTGCAGAAGCCGTGGCACTAGCTGCCAAATCTGATATTGTATTAATGGCTTTAGGAGAAGTCGGTTTTCATTCTGGAGAAGGCCGTAGTCGAACGAAATTAGGTTTACCTGGCGTCCAACAAGAATTATTGGAAGCCGTTCATAATGTCAACCCGAACATTGTTTTAGTATTATCGAATGGTCGTCCTCTAACAATTCCTTGGGCAGCAGAAAACGTTCCTGCTATTGTAGAGACTTGGCAATTAGGATCGCAAAGTGGCAATGCTATAGCACAAGTTCTTTTCGGCGATTATAATCCTAGTGGAAAGTTACCAATGACCTTCCCAAGAAGTGTTGGTCAGATTCCAATTTATTATAATCCATATAATACAGGACGCCCTGGTCCAATTGATTTAGTTTTTTGGGCGCACTATGGAGATGAAAGTAATACCCCACTCTATCCTTTTGGCTATGGATTAAGCTATACTACTTTTGAATATAGCAATTTACAAATCGATACGACAGATGCTGCTACTATTAAGGTAAGTGCCACTGTTACGAATACCGGTAGCGTAGCTGGTGAGGAAGTAGCACAATTGTATATACGAGATATGGTGGGTAGTGTCGTACGTCCTATTAAAGAATTAAAAGGCTTTGAAAAATTTGAATTAGCGGCGGGTGCAAGTAAAACGGTTACTTTCTCTTTAGGAGATCAAGAATTAGGCTTCTATGACAATACAGGCAATTTCATAGTAGAACCTGGAGATTTTCAAGTAATGATTGGTGGCAGCTCCGATGCTGGTTTGACGGGTGCTTTTACTAGGTAAAACTTTACTTGACTATTCGAAACCTAAACAAAATCATACATCATAGTTCATAAATCATACATCATATATCTGCCTGTTTAAGTCCAACTAGACAGATATATGATGTAAGATATATGATTTATGATTTTCGCACATAGCTCAAACCAACTACTATGAATCGGGAAAGGTTCTACCAACTTCATGGTATAAAAAGCAAAGTAGTTCCTTTTTATTGTCTTTTCTTTAATTATTTTAAGTATCTATTTTGTCACGTTAATACCCTAACATAATAGGACTTAAAAGAAATTAAAAACTAGCTATACGCTTTGTGACAAGGGTATCAAGTAATAAGATAAATTTATTTTTTTTAATATAAAAAACTCACAATATATTCTGTTCCCCAGTGGCGTCACACTAATTCTTTTCAAACAAAACCTATAAGCTGCAATCCAAGTATATTGCAGAGTCTTTTATCGCTGGGGGGTAGATAGAAGATATTAGAGGACGGGCTTCGGTTCGTTCTCTTTTTTTATTTCTACCCTTTTTTATTTTACATTCCTAGTGCTTTCCTGTGCATACCCAAGTAGGGTAAAAAATAAGAAACAAACGATACTGTTCCATTCTAGCTGACCTAATCCACCAATTGTTTTGGGATTAAGGTTCGTGTCTCCATTTACAAAGCTAGCATTTACATGCATTGGATAAGTAAAAGGAAAATAACTACCAATGGGATGATCCATTATTAATAGTACGAACCCTATTATAAAACCTACTATACCAATCCCTAATGGTACTAAAAAGGGCTTGTGCTGCATGGCTAACCAATATTGAAAACCCAAAATTCCCAATAAAGAGATAAAGAGATGTATCAGCTGCTCGCCCATCGATCGCCACGCTGGTTGATAATATCTAAATTCAAATTCTGGTACAATTAAATCTAATATATACCCCGTTGATAACACGGCACAATGGTATAAGCATATCGTACAAAAGACTAACAATACAAGCGTCCATAATTTTGAAAAGTAAATGTAGCCTTTAGAAAAAGGTAAGACATAAAGGTATTTCCAGGTATTGGAACGCTCTTCTATAGAAGTGACAAAACTTACGAGTAAGACAACGAATAAGGGTAATAAAAATAAAGCAACTAGATTTAAATTAAATTCATAAAAGTTAGGCCAAGGGTTGGTATTCAAACCTATATCTCGATATGGATTCACTGCAAATTTGAATAGGACCAATAGAGTCGTTACTACTCCACCGATCAATACAAACCAAGGAACAGGGGTTCGTTTTAATTTAATAAACTCTGCGATGGTGCTTCTTAAGAAGGTGCTCATTGGTTGGTCTTTACTTATTTACTAAATCAACAAATAACTGTTCCAGATCAGATGCTACTAACTTCACTTCATAGAGCTTTATATTTTGTTCAGTTAATAGCCTAATAATAGAAGGCACTAAATCTTCCGAAGATAGATCCATTTCTACTACGTTATTTTCCAATATTTTTAGTGAATATTGTGCTTCTAAAATGGCTACCGCTCTAGTCGCTTCGTCCGTTCGAATATGCACTTTTAGACCTTGTTTTAATTGATTCACTTCTTCAATCGTCCCTTCAAAACGCAGCTGCCCATTGTGAATGACTCCAACATGCGTGGCTAATTTTTCTACTTCCGATAACAAATGACTAGATAGGAAAATGGTTTTCCCTGCCTGATGAAGGTCTTGAATAATCTCTCTAATTTGAATAATACCATTTGGATCTAATCCATTAATAGGTTCATCCAAAATCAATAAGTCTGGATCATTTAATAAAGCAATCGCTAAACCTAAGCGTTGCTTCATTCCTGTAGAATAGTTTTTGGTCAACTTATTACCTGCTTGTTCTAGCTGCACCAATGCAAGAACTTCCTCTATTTTTTTGTAAGAAATATTAAAATATTGACAAGCTATTTTTAAATTATCATAACCACTTAAATGTAAGTATAGAGATGGCGATTCTATTAAGGCACCTATATTGGAAAGTAATTCCATACGATGCGGCCCTATAGGTTTGCCAAATAGTTGAACCTGTCCATTAGTCGGTCGCAGCAATCCTAATACAGTTCTGATAGTCGTGGTTTTTCCAGCCCCATTAGCCCCTAAAAAACCGTAGATAGCATTATAGGGAACACTTAAATTAAGGTCTCGCAAGACCAAGTCGTTAGCTGTATAAGCATATTCTAATGCTTCTATATTTATAATAGCAGACTTATTCATTTGCTGCTGTTTGAGATGAGTGTTTACTTGCATAGCGCCCTAATAAATGAACGATCTGTTTCAATACATAATATTGCCCCCAATTCGTATGATTCAGTGCAATGGATGCATTATACGCAGGAATATACATTAACTGAGTGCCCCAAATTCCACTATGCATAAAGGCTTCCATTCCGTATATCGTAACTTTATAAACCCCCAATCTATAATCTTTATGCGGTGTGTAGTCTACTGGAAAATCAGGTTGAGAAAGCATCATATCCAAAGTAGTCCTTTGTTTAAAAATACGATGATTGAATAAATGCTGCATAAACATAGCTAAATCTGTACTAGTAGAAACTATGCCACCACCGCCGTATAAATCAAAAGAAGGGTCCATAGAAGTAACGTCTCTACTCCCGCTATACCTGCTAACCTGAGGGAGCATAGTGAGTGGCGTAGGTTCTAGTTTTTCCCACCAAGTATGACTTAATCCCAAACGTTCATACCCAATTAATTGTCGAACCGCCACGCCTAAATTTTGTTGGGTGAGTCGTTCTATTACTTCCCCTAATAGGATATAGCCTGTGTCAGAATATCCATAGAATTCTCCGGGCTTTCCAGTTGCTTCCCCCCACTTCATAGCACCTTCTAGTTGTTCTGTCCTTGTCCAATGATGTTGAGGTTCGCCAAGCGCTATTTCTTCAAAACGTTCGCTTCTAGCATAATCAAATAATCCGCTTGTATGGTTTAAACAATGTCGAATGCTTATGGAATCAATCGCGTAATTTCCTTTTTTTAAAATAGCGATATGCGCTGGGGAAAGGTAGTTGATAACAGGATCATCCAAGGAGAGTTGCCCTGTTTCGTATAATAGCAGAATACTTGTTGCTACAAAAGTTTTGGTAATACTCGCAATCCGATAAGCTTGGTTGATGCTTACTTGTTGGTCGGTATCTGTTTTTGAAACGCCTGCTACGCCTGCCCATGATATGCCATATCTAGGCGCTTCTATATGTACACCTAATCCTGGCGGCAAGGAGTGTGGAAATACATTTTTATCGAGTAATTCTTGAAAAGCGATCCTATGATCTGTAGGTAATTCTTCCTGACAGCTAGGGAACCATAGAAGTATCATAAGCCACAAAAAAGGATAACTTTTTGTTCTACCTTTCATTTAGAAAATCGTTTGCTATTAATTCACTTTGAAATTCAAAGTTAATTAATCAAGTACGGCTTTCCTAAGAAATTAGTGATTTTAATTAAGTAAAAGATACTATTCTGCCAATTAAGCATTTCAAATTTTGACGTTGACTCTTCTTTTTCCATTGCTGAAAAAGAAGCAAAAAAGCTAGTCCAAAAAAACTCCCTCCGGTCAAACAGTTTTTGGACAAGCCACCCGCCTAGACGTTGAACCAGCCAAACTTATCCAAAAATTGGGAAAACTTTTATTACAGACTAATATTTAATGCTTTAAGTATTAGTCACTTCCAAGAATATCAAATCATCGTAAAGATATAGATACATTTTATAGCTTCTAAATTCGTTGTCGATTTAATCTGTTGGTTAGCAAAATACCACTAAATACTAAAAGTAATTATTAAAAAGATACGCTGCTAAAAAACCAACAATAACGCCAATTGCGAAGTTAATATACCATTGCTTATTTTTTGATTCTGACATATGTCTTATTTTTTTAACCCAACAAAACCATAAGAATAGCAAGCCCCGCTGGAACAGTTTGCACAAATAATATCTTTTTCTCAACGGTTGAGGCACCATATATTCCTGCGATCGCAACACATCCTAAAAAGAATAAGGCTACGTGATCTGCCCAATTTTCATCAGATATTAATAAAGACCAAATGAGTCCTGCTGCTAAGAAACCGTTATATAATCCTTGATTGGCTGCCATGGCCTTGGTTTTACCAAATAAATCTTTCGAAAAGCTTCTAAATATTTTAGGTCCTCTAACTTCCCAAGAAAACATCTCAAACCACATGATGTATAAGTGAATAAAAGCGACTAAACCAATTAGAATTTTTCCTACTATTTCCATGTTTTATTTATGTATCGTTATTCAATGTAAGTAATCAACTCTAAGGTAACAAAAAGCTTATCAAAACAGCTGACTACTTTGCCTATTATCTTCCATAATCTCATAAAACCCTTTCACCATATACTAAATTTCTCTTTCTAACGTAAAGATTCCGTGTTGTTTATCTTATAAATTGAAAAGCTCATCTTATCGCAAATAGCTTTAAGTGGCTCATTTCTTGCATATAATAGAAGTTGTATAAAAATGTATTTCAGGTTCTTATAATACAGATTTTCGCCGCTAAACTACATTCTTAAACGACTTCATAAACAACCCACCTAAGAAATAGAACATACCAAAACTTTAAAAATGAAAAATTTAGCTTACACCCTTTTATGCTGTTTGTTATTAATCATAGCCTGCAGACCAGAAGTAGAAATAGATCTACCCAATTCGACACCCATAGAAACAGAAATGGAAGCGGAAACAGAGACGGAAACTGGATCCGAAACAGAAACCGGTTCCGAAACAGAGACAGAAACTGAATCTGAAACAGGGTCAGAAACCGAGTCCGAAACAGAATCAATTCCAACAACCAATATCGAAGATTGGCAACCTACCGTAGAGAATGCGCTAGTATCCGTGATTGGTCAAGTGATTGATGAAGATAATCAACCAATTGAAGATGCATTGATTACGATCAACAACCAATCTTATCGGACCGACGAATTTGGTCACTTTTTTATTACTAATGAAAATCTCAATCAAGCAGGAAGTTTTTTGATTGTTGAAAAGGAAGGCTACTTTAAAGGCAGTCGGCGTTTCTTTCCTAAAGAAGAAGTGAAAAATCGAGTTAAAATTCAATTGATCGAAAAAGTTTTTAACCAATCCTTTTCCGCCAATGATGGTGGAACCATTCAAGGCGGAGACGGTGCATTCGTAGAATTTGCCCCAAGCAGTTTTTCTACTGAAAATGGAGCAATATATACGGGCATGGTACAAGTAGCTTCAAAGTGGCTCAACCCTAGCTTAATAACAAGTTTTGACCAGATGCCTGGTAACTTACAAGGGGTTAATACAGATTTAGAAGAAGTGGCTTTGGCAACTTATGGGATGATTGTAGTCGAGTTAGAAGACCCATCAGGTCAGACTTTACTATTATCAGAAGGAAAAACGGCAATCCTTTCTATGCCTGTACCTAACGACTTGCTAGCTGGTGCCCCAGCTACTATTCCACTTTGGTATTTTAATGAAAGTGTGGGCATGTGGGTACAAGAAGGAGTGGCTACATTAGAAGGAGATCAATATGTCGGAAACGTATCACACTTTTCATTTTGGAATTGTGATGATCCTTTTCTCTTGACCAATCTTGATTTTCAAATAGAAACATCTGATGGGATTGTATTAGATAACTATTTAGTAGAAATTCAAATCAGTGGCACTTCTATACTAGGATCTACAGGTTACGGTTATACAGATAGCAATGGGACAATTGATGCGATGGTTCCAAAAGATGAAGTATTAATTATTAAAGTTCATAGCGAATGTGGCGATATTATTTTTGAGGAAACTGTTGGGCCTTTCGGAATGAATACTTCTTTGGGCACACTAGTGGTACCTGCTGCGACTATTACGAATTCAACTTTTTCAGGTACTTTATTAGATTGTAATAATGATCCAGTGATAAATGGCGTAGTCGTTTTAGAAGAAGGAGACAATCGCTATTATCATTATGCGGAGGCCGCTGAATTCACCTTTTCAAGAGTGACCTGCGGCATCAGTGACTTAAGCATCACAGGAATTAATCCAGCAGAGGTGATCCAGAGTGATCCTTATCCAGCTATGCATGATACCAATAATGAGTTAGGAAATATTAATGTTTGTGATAATTTATTAGAAAATTATATTTCCATTACGGTAGATGGTACTACAGCTATTTTCTTGAATGCCACCTATGAAACTTTTGGAGATAATACCAACGTATTTTCTCAGGATAGTACCTCCAATGACCACATTGTATATCTTGGATTTAGTGGTATTACAATTGGTGACTATAAAGACAATCACTTTATGGAAGTTATCCGTAGTGATATTTATGGTTGGGATTTATATCCTGATGGTGAGCGATTTGAGACTTTTGAAATCACCCAGTATGGCCCTAAATTAATCGGAACATTTAGTGGTAAGGTGACAGGGGATGGTACAGGAGAAAACAGTGAGCTTGTTGGCGAGTTTAGTATTAATTTATAGGTAAAACAGTTGTCTGGAAAACGTTTACTAAGCTTTGAAAGCTTAGTAAACGTAACTCCTATTTCTACCAAACAGGCTCCACCTCAATAGTAAACTTAGCCCGTTCTCGCTTATTCAATGGCACTTTCCAATTACCATCATACTGGATATATTTTGGAATATAAAGTCCATCCAATTGCTGCAACTCCACCCGCATTTTTACATCAAAATCAACCACTCCAGAATATTGTAAATGATAGTTTCTACCTAATACTTGAAAACTATCTTTATCAAACCAAGTTTCTAGGTATTTAATGATCGTTTTATGAGGCTTATAATTAGGCTTAGCGACCGCCGTAAAGATGTAGGCATCAGCGCCATTTTCGTAAGTATCTTGTTTGATAGAAAACTGGTAATACGCAAGCATTTCTTTTTTAAAAATAGCCGTCTTACCGCCAATTAATGGTATTTGTACTTCTCGCCCTGGTTGAAAAATAAGCTTCTTTAATTCATTAATGTGCTTGGCTATACCTGATAAAGATTCTTCTGAAATCCCTGCTTCATTTCGATTATCACAGACTTTTCCATTTGTATAAAATATGGATTCATGCATACGGGCCGTATAATAGCGATGCTGCCGTTTCTTTTTATTTTTAAAAAAATTACCTACCACTTCCTCTGCTAAGACCTTCATTGTCCGACAGTTACCTTCCACTTCTTGATGGATACGACTTTGATAGGCAGCTTTCGTTTTCCCTTTCCGATTAAACAATTGAATATCATTATCCGAATAGTATTCCTGAAAACGGAGGTTATGAAAAGCAGAAAAGAAGGATTCATCTGCCTGTACAATATCAATAAAGTCCGCTACTTGGAAGCCTTGTTGAGTTGCACTGACGACGAAGGAATCTAAGTAAACAATCGTTGCTATATCTTTACTTAAGTCCTCATCCTGCGCCTGCAACAAGAAAGGGAATAAGAGTAGACTAAATGGTAAAAAATAATTCATTGTTTTATAATAATCTCTAATCCTTGGTACCTAATTTTGCCTGTCAAAATAATAAAAAATTGTACCTTCGTTAGCTTAAACCTAAAAATAGAGATAAATCTTACTTACATGAAACAAATATCCACAAAACTCAGCTTATTAAGCTTACTCGCAGTCCTCTTGTTCTCTGCATGTACAGCGACAAAAGACATCGCCAAATCAATTCCAAAAATAGATACCAAAAAGAATTTGGACGATATGGTCATGAAGAAATACATGAACACCATTACGGCGGAAGATGCTAAAAAACATCTATACGTTGTAGCGTCTGATGCCTTTGAAGGTAGAAACACGGCCTCTAGGGGACTAAAATTAGCAGCAGATTACATTACAGATTTCTACCATGCTAATGGTTTAGTAGGACCAGTTAAAGGAAAAGCAAATCCTTATTTACAGCCGATTCCTTTTTATGAGAAGAAGGTGAATAAGGCAGAAATATCAGGCAATGGTGTTAGTTTAGTCCACAACAAGGATTTTGCCGCCTTAAATAGTACTAATTTCGATAAGAAAGTAGAATTGGTATTTGGTGGTTATGGTGCAGATTTAGACGACTATAATGACCTAGCCGGCTTGGATTTAAAAGGTAAAGCATTGGTCTTATTCACAGGAGAACCAATGGATTCTAAAGGAAATCGGGTTTTAGAAAAAAATCAAACTGATTTCTTGACAACGGAAAAATTAAGAGCTTTAGGTATTACCGATTTATTCTTAACAACGCCTAGACAAGGCATGTGGGATGCACAAGCGCCTTATCTGTCTTATAGCACAGAAATCCTAAAGCCCGTCCATACCATGGATGAAACAGAATTAAATAAAGATAAGAGTTATAATCGTTTTTTAATTTCTCCTGCAAAAGTTGCTGGTTTATTAGGCATTAGTCCGGAGGAATTTTCTGCTAAAATACAGGCAAATTTAGATGCTAAAAAACCAACAGGTGGTTTGTTTGCACCTAAAGAAATCAATATAAGTATCAGCCAGTCAGAATCAGAAATTACTTCTAACAATTTAGCGGCATACTTAGAAGGAACTGATTTGAAAGACGAAGTAATTGTCATTAGTTCTCACTATGATCACGTTGGTGTGATGAATGGTCAAATTCACAATGGCGCAGATGATGATGGTTCTGGTACCGTAGGCGTGATGGAGATTGCAGAGGCATTTGCTAAAGCCACAAAGGAAGGTTATAGACCAAGAAGAAGTATCTTGTTTTTAAATGTAACCGGAGAAGAAAAAGGGCTTTTCGGTTCTGCATACTATGCAGATGTGGACCCTATATTTCCATTGGCTAATACGACCACTAATTTGAATATTGATATGATTGGAAGAGTGGATCCTAAACATGAGGGCGGCGGTGATTATGTGTATATCATTGGCTCTGATATGTTGTCTACCGATTTGCATCAGGTACATGAAAGCGTAGCCAAAGAGCATTTCCCCGATTTCGAATTAGATTACCTATACAACGGAAAAGATCATCCAGAGCGTTTCTATTACCGCTCGGATCATTATAACTTTGCGAAGAATGGCATTCCAGTCATTTTCTATTTCAACGGTACGCATGCAGATTATCATCAGCCAACAGATACCCCTGAAAAGATTGATTATGACATGCTTGCTAAAAGAGCACAATTGATTTTTTCTACCGCTTGGGAGCTAGCTAATATTGATAAGCGCCCTGTTGTGGATAAATCAGACAAGTAATATTGAGAAATCAGATCGCTGCGCTGTCAGACCGTTCTACTTTAGCTTGCGCTAAAGGAACTGTCAGATGTCAGACGTATGCTGTTGACCACGAGATTTAACGTGACGTGATCAACATCATACATCTGACAGCGTAGCGATCTGACATCTGACAGCGAAAGCATTCTGACTTCTTTTATTTTTAATCACCTAAACTCGTCAGTTATCAAAACACTAAAAACGTACTTCATTCTAGCAGCCTTCAGCATCCTTGCTGCCTGCTCTAGCACAAAAGAAATAGCTACCACGCCCCCTCCAACGCCAGAGGTAGTAGAGAAACCAATGCCAGTCATTAAAGCGCTCCCTTCCTTAAAAGAAAAGAAAATTTTAATGACACATGGTGGATGGGCAGGGCACAAACCAAAAGAATACACAGAAAAAGTAGCCCAATTATTAAGAGAACAAGGAGCCGTCGTTACGCTATCTCCTTCGGTAGCCGTCTATTCCGATTCTTTTTTTATGGCAGGCTTGGATTTAGTGATCCAATCTGTAACCATGGATAAAATTTCTAAAGAAGAAGAAGAGGGCTTATTAACAGCTATTAAAAATGGGATGGGATTTGCTGGTTGCCATGGAGGTGCTGGCGATTCGTTTAGAGCAGCAACAGAATATCAGTATATGGTGGGTGGCCAGTTCACGAGTCATCCAGGTGGACAGGTAGATCATTCTGTGCAAATTACGAATCCGAATGATGCGATCACAAAAGGAATTGCTAGTTTTGACATTCATTCAGAACAGTATTATATGCATGTAGATCCTAATGTAAAAGTATTGGCAACTACTACTTTTTCTGGAGAACATAATAAATGGATTGAAGGAGCAACCATGCCCGTTGTTTGGAAAAAATTCTTTGGGGAAGGCCGAGTATTTTATTTCTCTGTTGGACATAATGTAGAGTTATTTGATGAGATTCCACAAGCTAAAGATTTATTGATTCGAGGAATCAAATGGGCTAGTGGCAGTAAATATGAAGAGAAAGAAGAATGGTTGAGTCCGGTGTATCCTAATTAAGGAGGGGTGGCTGTCGCCACCTTTAAAGTTGAACACAGAGACACGGAGGCACAGAGTTATTAGATACTTATGCTTCGTCTCTTTTGCGGCTTCGCTGTTTTTTGGGTTGAACCGGTCTGCTTTCGGCAATGCTAAGCAAACACAAAGTTAGAATGTTATATACTTAAACTCTGTACCTCCGTGCCTCCGTGTTCAACAAAAAAAGCAGCGAAGCTGCCTCCCAAACTCCTACAAATGAATAATGTAAATCTCTCCTTACAAGTCATACCAATCAATGAAGCTGATGCCTATCCAATTATAGATAAGGCCATAGAGGTGATACAAGCTTCTGGTTTGAAATATGAAGTACAAGCATTTGCTACCATTTTAGAAGGTCCTTTGGATCAAGTATTAGCGGTGGCAGTAGCAGCCAAAGAGGCAGCCCTAGCAGCAGGTGCTCAAGAATTAGTACTAAATATTCAGATTCACCTAAAGAAAGATAAAGATGTCTCCTTTGAAGATAAAACGATAAAATTTCAATAAGAACGCTCCACGCCTATCTTCATTTACTTTATTTTTGTGCAACATTTTAAGCTAAAGCCTGTTTCTCTAAGATGGAATGGTTTAGTAGCATTGAACACAATGCTACCCATCCAAGATTGTATTTCCCCTCTACAACCGAATATGAACTATTCGCATTCACAATTTCACGGTTTATTTTAATCTCTCCGGATTTCATCCTGTTTGGTGGCCTTTCCGGGTATCCGGATAGCGTCGACAAGTCCGAGATTTTTATCTTCAAACACTACTTAATTAGCTATTTAATTTTCTTTATTGATACCTACTGATGAAACGACTATTCCCCATTATTCTATTGTTCTTTAGCCTTTCTTTTAATGCATTCGGGCAAACAGATGATAGAGAAAATCAGCAGAAGTATGCTGTAAAGATTAAAAAAGCGACTAGCAAAATCGTATTAGATGGACAATTAAATGAAGCCGATTGGACGAGTGCTGACGTGGCCACCGACTTTTGGCAGAAAAATCCAAAGGATAATGTTAAAGCAGTTTTGAGAACAGAAATGCGCCTCACCTATGACGATGATTTTTTATATGTCTCCGCCACTTGTTTTGATACACCCAATCATATTATTTCAACTTTAAAAAGAGATGTGGGCTTCTGGGATGGCGATAATGTCGGTGTTGTTCTAGACCCTTTAAATGAAGCTTCCTCTGGTTTTTTATTTGGCACAAATCCTTACGGCGTACAGACAGATGTTGCTTGTGGGGGCGGAACTGGTCGAGAAAATTATAGTGGAGAATGGGACAATAGGTGGTATGTAGAAACACAACTTTCTCCTGATCGATGGACTGTAGAGATGGCGATTCCTTTCAAAACTATTCGATATAAAGTAGGTAAAACGACTTGGGGTATTAACTTTTTTAGAAATGACAAGAAAAATAACCGACAGGATGTATGGGCACAAGTACCCCGACAATTCTGGTTTATTGACATGGGTTATACGGGGCGTTTAGAGTGGGATGCTTCCCCTAAGAAAACCAATGGAAATATTTCTGTTATCCCCTATATCAATACCAATTCTTATAAAGATTTTGAAGAAGGCACCCCTACTGATTATAATTTCGACGTAGGTGTAGATGCTAAAATTGCGCTCAGTCCATCTCTGAATTTAGACCTTACCGTAAATCCTGACTTTTCTCAAGTCGAAGTAGATCAGCAGGTGACCAATCTGACAAGATTCAGTATTTTTCTTCCAGAGCGACGAACGTTTTTTATAGAAAATAGCGATATGTTTTCCAATTTCGGAATCCCTATCGCACGTCCATTTTTCTCTCGTCGGATAGGCTTAGACGGAGATGGGCAAGCGGTCCCTATCAGCTATGGCGCAAGAATTACGGGTAATATTACCAGTAGTACTCGTATTGGTTTAATGAATGTGCAAACGAAAGGTACAGCAGATCAGTTAGCGCAAAATTACTCTACCGCTGTATTTAACCAGCGAGTATTTGGTCGTTCTCAAATCAAAGGTATTTTTGTCAACAGGCAAGCAATGACGGAAGGAGAATTTAGCGAAACGGATTATGGTCGTAATGCAGGCTTAGAATATAATTACCAAAGCAATGATGGTAAGTGGAACGGCTGGGGTGGGTATCAGCATAGTTTTAGCAAAGAATTCAAAAAGGATAATTATTTCACTTC
>CALJIY010000531.1 GCA_937973945.1 uncultured Saprospiraceae bacterium
CGGATGACACGGATTTTATAGGTCGCCTGTATTAGATGTGTTCAGTAGGTCGAAAGCGTGATATACCTGTACGGTGACTGTCAACAACCTTCACGACCTACAAAAATCCATATAGCTACAAAGTAGCTCCGTGCTGGAGTAGAATGTAATTAGTAATAAAAAAAGTCAACGCCTAGATACACGACCTACAAAGATCCAAAAAAATCTGTGTAGCTACGAAGTAGCTCCGCGTTGAATTATGTCCCCTTGAGCCGCCTCATTTCGAAGTAATCCAATTAATTTTAAAAGAACCAATAAATAATTATGATTCAACAAAAAGAAATACGCTTACCTGCCTGTGCTAGAGGTTTTCATCTAATAACGGATTATTTATTACAGCAGCTGTCCCCCTTACCCAAAGCTGGATTGCTTCATGTTTTTATCAAACATACTTCTGCGGGACTAACCATTAATGAAAATGCAGACCCTTCTGTTAGGGTTGATTTTGAAAGTGTATTCAATCGATTAATGCCTGAAAATGAACCATACCTAACACATACCTTGGAGGGCTCAGATGATATGCCCGCACATATTAAGGCTGCGCTTGTGGGGAGCTCTGTGACTATACCTATCACGAATGGACGGTTGAATTTAGGGACTTGGCAGGGAATTTATTTATGTGAATTCCGAAATCATGGGGGGAGTCGGAAGCTTGTAGTTACTACTTATGAATAAGTCTGTAGAACGCTTTGTAGCTTCAAATTTAAGCCTTGAAATTAGTGAAAATAGAGCGTCTAGCTAATAGCTCTTTGATGCTTTTCTCTAAGGCAATTAGATTAGGGCTTACTATAGCCGTTGATATTATTTTACGAACTTTTTTTGCTATTATTTTTTTGTTAGAGATAGACGTTTGCTTTAAGTGTGGGATATTAGTATCAATATCTCTTGAGATAATATCATTTATTATAGCCACTGCACTTGCTATATCTTTAATTAGATTTTTTTCAATTGCTGCGTGCTGCTCTGAATCAATGGATCGTTTCGAAAGTATTCCGAGTGGTACTTGTTCTGGTGCGGTATTTATAAAAGGAATGTCCTTCACTTCATGGAGGAGATTAAAGTAATTTTTATTAGCAATAATTTTTTCTATTATAGCAGTGGCAGTAGTCACATCCTTGATTAGCTCTTTGTCAATATCATTCGATACTGCTTTAGTAGAATCATTCGGCTGTTTATTTTTTACCACTTCATTGATAGCAGGACCAGACTTGGCAGGATGAGGTTGGTGCTTTTCATTGCTCACCATTTCTTCTATAATGTCAGTGGCAATAGCAATTTCTTTAACTAGAATTTTATCAATCTCCTTAGGTACTGTTGTAATGGGATCAATCGATTGCTTATTCTTTATCTCTTCATTGCTAACAGGTCTAGATGTATCAAGATGGGGTTGCTTTGTTTGCTTTGCATTATCTATTATTTCTTCAATAATGTCATCGGCTGTGGCAATCTCTTTAATTAGATTTTCATCAATCTCTTTAGATACTGTTGTAATGGGATCAATCTGTGGCTTATTTTTTATCTCTTCATTGCTAGCCGTACTAGTTGAATTGGTATGGAGTTGCTTCGTCTGCTTTTTATCAACTATTATTTCTTCTATGATGTCATCGGCTGCGGCGATATCTTTATTTAATTTTTCTCTAATCTCTAAAGGCAGATTCTTTTTAGGAGCAATAGGAGCGGCTACTATGGTATCAGTTGACTGTACATTCCTTGTTTGATTAATTACATCAGCATCAGTAGTGGGGATCGTATGATTGGATTGGAGTTGGCTAAAATAGTTTTCACTATCCACCATTTTTACTATAAGATCAGTGGCGAGTGCAACTTCCTTAATTAGGCTTTCTTGAATAGCATTAGGTATTGCTGTAACGGGATCATTTTGTGGAAGAACTTCCACGATAGCTTCATTCGATTGGACACTATTTATATCTGTATTTTTAGTATCGTTTAAAACGATCTCACTTATACTTTTTTTTTTAAAACAATATCTGAGGGATCATTGGGAGGGGGATTGTCCGAATTGTCTGTTGAGGTAAATTCTTCTATGATGGATAGCGCAACAGCTACCTCTTGAACTATATCTTCCTCAATATTATCTATTACTACTTCTTGGTTTTCTTTTCCTTTGACTATATTATCAGATGGAGTTAAAGGAATGTTTGGGATAAATTTATTGGGCGTATCTTTTTCTGTAGTATTTTGATCAATCTCAGGAGAGACTATGTTTTCGGATTCTTCAACACTATCGTCGCTAATTACAACATCATCTACAACATCCTCTATAATAACTTCTTCTTCCGTAGGAGGAAGTAAGAGTATTGCTTTAGACAAATTACCTCCTTCGGCGATGATTCCTGTGATGGCCACGGCTACCGATATATCTAACATCAAGGCTTCACTTGCTTTTCTTTTTTGTTCAGCGGCAGCATGGTTCAGATTGGCTTCCACTTTTGCTCTTAAAGCCGCAGGGTCGGAAGTAGAATGATCTCGTGCAATCGTATCTTCATCAATTGGAGCTTTTTCACCAATTTCATTATCTGGTTCTCTGAAATCTTTAGGTTGAGGTAGGTCCTCAATATTTTTTAAACCAAAATAATCCATGAACTTAGTGCTAGTACCATATTGAAGCGGCTTTCCTGGGCCATCTCCTCTACCAACAATAGATACTAACTCTTTTTCTAATAATTTTTGAACCGCATAATCACAACTAACCCCTCTGATCTTCTCCATTTCACTTTTGATAACGGGCTGTTTATAAGCAATAATGGATAAGGTTTCTAAAGCGGCTTTAGATAGGCGTTTCTTTGTTTTTTGCTTTAAATAGGTACCGACGGTATTATGGTAAGATGTTTTAGTTAAAAATTGGAAACCACCAGCAATTTCTATCAATTCAAAGGAAAAATGTGCTTGTTGGTACTTCTCTTGTAAGCCCACCAATGCTTTTTCAATTGGTCCCTTCTTGAATTTAGTATCAAAACTATCTTTTAAGCAGTTTCGTATTTCGTCAACTGTTATCGGGGAATCAGAGGTAAATATTAAGCTTTCTATGTGCTGTTCTAAATGATCCATTCTTAACCAACTTTACAACGGTGTAGTTATTCTTTTCTAG
>CALJIY010000532.1 GCA_937973945.1 uncultured Saprospiraceae bacterium
CCTAATCGAGATTAAATAAATAAAACGTCAAGGCCTCTACTTCTTTTTGATAAGCAGGCCAATCTTCTGAAAAGTAAGCATCAATTTTAGTCCGAGCATCCGCCAATGCGGCCTCCGCTTTATCAATCGCCACTTGTGCATTAGGAGTCGGTTTACCATAAGAGCTAGCTAAATATCTTCTAGCGCCTCGGATCATAGCAGACAAGGTTTTAGGATTTCTTTGTATTCCTTTTTGGTCTGGCTTATCCATATATAGTAACATCAAATCGTCGATCTGTTCTTTCTGCTCTTTTGATATCTTTTTTAAATCGACCTTCAAAGAATCTGCTAAAGTTTCTGCTAATTTATCAACTATTTCAATTCGCTTTTTCGCCTCTTTCAATTTATCAAAAGTGCTAGTCGCCTCACTTATTTGTCCATTTAATTGCTCGAAGGCTACCGTTAGATCTTGAATATCTTGGGCGGTAATATCTTCTACTCTAGGATCTAATTTCACCTCTACTTCAGCCTTATCTGTATGATCTCCATATTGGGCAATGATGGTATACTTCCCCGGTATAGCGTTCAATCCTCTAGGTAAATCTTCATCAGGTTTGGCTTCTCTTCTACTTGGCATTCTTACCCCATCTGTACGCATATCCCATCCAATACGGACTAAGCCTTTTTCTTTAATTTTTCTTGAAAAGGTTCTAATGGTGTCCCCTTTGGCATCCACGACAAAGCACTTCACTTTTTCCTTTTTCTTCTTATCTGTTTTCACCTTGTCTTTTGCTCCCTTATCGGTCGCATCCATTTTTGCTTTGCTCTTATTGCCTTTTTTGCCTTTCCTAGATTTCCCTTTCTTCACTACCTTAGACATTTCTTTAGCTACGGAATTTTTTTTCTTTTCGTCCTCTGGTTTTACCCAAAGATTTAACTGGACACCGGTCCCCTTATTCTCCCCTACAAATTCTGCTTGTCCAATAAATCGAATTCCTTGATAAGAACGGAAATTCGAGAGGTAGCCATCGGTTGAAGAGACTAAAGCAAAATCCTTATTTCCATAATTTTCTTTTGCGTAAGCTCGCAAAGGACCTATATCATCAATCACCCAAAAGGCTCTACCAAAAGTACCTAGTACTAAGTCATCAAAGGTAGGTTGTATTTTCATATCTCGAATCTGAACCGAAGGAAATCCGTTATTCCATTTGTGCCACTTGCCGCCTTTGTTAAAAGAAACATATAAACCAGCATCTGTTCCAAGAAATAATAAATTTGGTTCTTTCGTATCTTGTACAACGGAGGTCACAAAACTAGTCACGTCTTTATCATCCACTAAGCGTCTCCACGTTACCCCATAATCAGCCGTATGGTAAAGGTATGCTGACCAATCATTTTGACGATAATTATTTACGACTACAAATGCTTCTCCTGCATTAGTAGTAGACACTTCAATTTGAGGAATCCAAGCAGTCTTTGGTAGACTTGGCATTCTGCTAATCACATTGCTCCAAGTCTCTCCACCATTTTTGGTTATTTGTAAATTCCCATCATCCGTTCCTACCCAAATAACTTGATCGTCTACGGGACTCGGCGCAATCGCAAGTATACAGGTGTTATTCTCTGCATTGGTCGCATCTATGGTTAATCCACCAGAAATATCTTGGTGTTGTTTGCTTGTATCATTAGTCGTTAAGTCAGGCGAGATAATAGACCAACTTTCTCCGCAGTCTTCACTATAGTGGACAAATTGACTGCCATAATATAAACTACAATCCGTATTTGGTTTTAAAGCAAAAGCAGCATTCCAATTAAATCTCAAGTCTGTAGTATCTGGGTTATTAGGTTTGATAAAACGATTAACGCCAGTCTCCCGATCTACTAAACCCAAATTTCCACCTTGCGACATCGCATATACATAGCGATTGTCATTCGGCTTTGGTGCAGAATCAAATCCGTCTCCAAAATACACTTCTTGCCAATCTGCATTCGTAATGCCTCCTCTTTTTAAAGTAAAAGCTGGTCCCACCCAAGAACCATTATCCTGCATCCCTCCATATACATTATACGGAAAATCATCATCTACATCCACATGGTAAAATTGTCCTACTGGAAGGTTGGTCACAAAACGCCAAGTGTCGCCGCCATCATGGGAAATGTTTAACCCCCCATCATTTCCATCAATTAAATAGGAAGGATCATCTGGTGAAATCCAAAAAGCATGATGATCTGGATGCACGTTATTTCCATAATCGGCAATGATATCAAAACTCTTGCCACCATCTCTACTTCTGGATACATAGGTATACAAACTGTACACTCGATTGTCATCCTTCGGATCTACAAAAAGATCATAATAATAGAAAGGTCTATTACCGATATTTTCATGTGTAGAGTGTTCTTTCCAAGTCGCGCCACCATCGTAAGACTTGTAGAGCGCATTCTTTTTTGCTTCTATCAAGGCATAAACAATTTTCGGATTAGAAGGCGCAAAAGCCAAGCCCATTCTTCCTAAATCGCCTTTTGGCATCCCTTCCTCCGTACTTAGTTTTTTCCAATTATCCCCGCCATCATAGGTGATATACAATCCAGAACCTGGGCCACCACTATTGAAAAAAGCAGGTGTCCGACCAAATTCCCACATAGCCGCAATCAATTTATTAGGGTTCGTTGGGTCTACTACCAAATCAGCAATACCAACACCTTCATTGACATATAGGACCTTATCCCAAGTATCACCACCGTTAGTGGTCTTAAATACGCCTCGACTCTCACTAGTTCCCCACTGTGCTCCTTGCGCACCTATATATACCGTACCTGGCTTCGTTTCATCAATAATAATTCGATGAATCACCCTCGATTCTTTCAAGCCTTTAAAAGTCCAAGTCTTACCGCCATCTAAAGATTTAAAAACGCCTGCTCCACTATTCTGGGAATTTCGAGGATTCCCCTCCCCTGTTCCGACCCAAATCTCTGCCGGATTTTGTTGGTTAATTTTTATCGCCCCAATAGATAAAACATTTTGCTTATCAAATATAGGCTTCCAAGAAATACCGCCATTCTCACTCAACCAGACCCCACCTGAAGCCGAGCCCACAAAAATTCGATCTTGGTTGGACAAATCCACGTCTATCGCTGTTATCCGCCCACTCATCCCTGCTGGACCAATATTTCGAGCTTTGATGCCTTTAAATTGCTCTGCTACAAAGTCTTGTGCTGGTAGCATATAGACTAATAGGAGAAATAATGCCGTAAAAAGTTTCTTCATTTTTTTGAATTATTTTATTGGCTTAAAGATAAGTAAAATTGGCACTATGACAAATAAGGAATATATTCATTTTAGTGGTAGCTTAGGTCTCTGGTCTGAGTAGTACATTGGATAAGCTACTCAGACCAGCGGACTAAGCTACACTAACATAACTTAAGTAATGAGCCATTTATACAACAAACTAGCACCTGTATATGAAGCCATGTATACCACCTTCATTGACTATGAAGAGGAGTATAGCTTTTATAGTCGCCTTTTTAATAAATACCAGAAAGACAATTTGTTAGAACTTGGAAGCGGTACAGGGAATCTAGCTGCTTATTTTAGAAAAAACGGTTTTAATTATCTTGGTATAGATTACAGCGAGGATATGATCGCTATCGCAAAAAGCAAATATCCAGCTGCTGATTTTATAGCAGGAGATATGCGGTCTTTTCACTTAAAAAAAGTAGTACAAGGGGTCGTCATGGCAGGCAGAACAATTAGCTATTTGCGCAGTAACGAAGATGTTAATAACACTTTTAAAAGTGTAGCTAATAGTCTAGAAAAAGGGGGCGTTTTCTGTTTTGACTTCATTGATGC
>CALJIY010000533.1 GCA_937973945.1 uncultured Saprospiraceae bacterium
TAGCTTGTAGACTAACAGAAATCTTTACAATACATGAAAAAACTACAGCTTATCCTATCCTTATTATTGCTTTCTCAATGGGGGCTAGCCCAAAATGCGGCAATCCACTTCAATATTAAAGACCTTTCTACCAATGAATTAACGCCTGCAAAAATTGTGATTTTGAAGGACGGAGTGCCATATGCGCATAAAATGTCGAGTACCAAAGACTTAGCTTGTCGGGAACATACTATTTATACTCGGACGGGAACAGGGCAGTTTACGATACCTGCTGGGACTTATGAATTTTATATTGGTAAAGGGATGGAGTATAGCGTTGAGCAACAGGCGATTAAATTGGAAAAAGGACAACGGTTTAACTTATCAGCTACTTTAACCAAAGAACTCAATACCGATGGTTTAATAGGTGGTGATATGCACCTACATACCTATACCTATTCTGGGCATGGAGATGCTACCGTGGAGGAGCGTTTAATCTCTTGTGCAGGAGAGGGATTGGATTGGATTGTGGCGACGGATCATAATGAAGTCTTAGATTATCGACCTTATTTGAAAGAATTAGAATTAGATCATTTGATGGCTTCTGCTATAGGGAATGAGGTGAGTACACCTATCGGGCACTTTAATACTTATCCATTAGCAAGCGGCTCTGCACCGATCAATTCCGATATTTCTATTGGAAAAGATTTATTTAATAGTATCAAAAAACAAGGTACGGAGAATGTGCTAGTGCAAGTCAATCACCCGAGATGGATCAAGACGGATTATTTTAACACCAAAGGATTAGACCCCTATTTTGGAAAATCCAAACATCCAGAGTGGGATGGCGGTTTTGATGCAATAGAAGTTTTAAATGAAAATGGTGGAATTGGGTGGAGAGATGCGCCAGATAATCTACACTCCGTTAGACAAGATTGGTACAATCTGTTGAATCGTGGGAAGCGAACGACAGGATTAGGCAATTCTGATAGCCACTCTGTCATGGCTCAAATTGCTGGTGTACCTAGAAATTATATAGTAAGTTCTACCGATATTCCGACCGCTATTAATGAAGCAGAGTTAATTCAAAACATCAAAGATCAAAAAGTGATTGTTGCATGTGGCCTGCTACCAAGTATCATCGCCAATGAGGAATATAGAGTAGGGGATCAGTTAACTTTAAAAGAAGGCAAACTATTATTACAATTGCAAGTGCAGGCGCCCTCATGGGTTTCATGTCATCAAGTAGATCTAATAGAAAATGGGGTCATTATCAAAACCTTTGATGTAAAACGCTCTACGAAGACTTTGCGTTTTGATAGCTTGGTCGTATTGCATCCTAAAATGGATAGTTGGTATAGTCTGGTAGCCAGAGGGGATGAATCCATGGACCCTATGGTGCAATCAAAAGAAAAGCCCGTTTATCCAATTGGTTTTACCAACCCTATTTGGGTGGATGTAGATGGCGATAATCAAATTACTTCTATTGATGAAAACAGCCGCTTATTAGTCGATTCGATGCATAATAATACTTCCTTTTTACTAGCACGATTGCAGCAACGTCCTGCTATGATCATTCCTGCTTTTCAACATCTATTTGAAAAATATCCTAATAAAGCGGTTCCTTTTTCTTCTTTGTTTTTAAAACTGTCTAGCTCTAGACAAAAATTACTACTGTATCGAGAATTGGCTAAAATAGGTACTGCTAAAGCAACTAATTTATTGAAAAGCGAAAAGCGTAAAGATTTACTACCATTAGAGGAAGTGGTGCTTAATTATTATTTAGAATTCCCCATCAAGGAAAATAAAGTAGCCAAGTTCAAGAAAAAAGAAAATACCAACTTAGATGAACAACTCAATTGGCTAGAGGATGTGTTTCGTTTTAATTTTTCTGGTGCTACAAAGCATAGCATTAAATTAGCCAAGGGCAGTAAACAAGCTACCTTAAGTAAATTAGATTGGCAAACCTTAGAGGTGGCTAATACTAGTTTTTTGCCACTAGATAAATTGTCAAAAGAACAGGGCTCACACTATTATATCCACTATCCACTTTATGCAAAAATGGATACCCTATTGTCCTTTTACATCAATACCAATGCTCCTGTAAAAGTGAGTAGAGATGGAAAAATTATCCAGACGATTTTATTTAATAATCAATTTCCGATTGAAGGAAAGATCGTAAAACTACCACTGGTCAAAGGAAAGAATGATTTGTATTTTCAAGTGCAAGCGCTGCCAAATAATCGAATTGCCATACAAGAAATAAATCCAGATAAATTAATTGATCCATCATTAGCAACAGTAAAAAGTATAAAACATTTAGCAGTAGATAAAGCCGTAAGCTACCAAACAGAATATGTCTCTAAGTATCATGGACATGGTATTGCGCTTACTGATGGTTATCGAGGACTCATGGATATCCAGAGCCAATTGTGGCAAGCTTGGAATGGGGAAGCCGCCGCTTTTACCATTGACTTAGGAACGGTCCAAACTATCAAGAAAGTAAGCTTAGGAGTATTAGTCAATCAAGATTCTTGGATATTTGCTCCTGCGAGTGTGAGCTGCTCTTTTTCAAAAGATGGCGAAAACTTCAATCAAGAAAGCTTAATCGCTTTGGATGCCACGACCAAACAATCAAAAGCAGAGACGCAAGATATTATCATTTCAGACAAGACGATTAATACTCGATATATCAGAGTCATTGCTAATAAGTTGGATGCGATTCCTGATTGGCATAAAGGAAAGGGTAGTGGCGCTTGGATTGCATTGGATGAAGTGATTGTGGAGTGAGTTCTTAAGCACATGTAGGAAGGTAACCGTTTTAATCTGTGAAAATCTCGCAGAGTTTTCCGTGTCGATTCTGAACTACGCTTTTAGCAATTAAAATAATGCCCACACCAAAAATATACAGAAAAGGATATAGAATTAGAAAAGCCTACGGCACGGCATTCAGAGTACTCTGTAGCTACCTATGGCTGTATCTCAAATCAAAAATATTTGGAAAAAAATATTACCAAAATCGAATCTTCGATACCCATGTTCGAAACGCAGAACGTGTCAAGAAAACCATTCTTCAATTACAAGGACTCTTTATCAAAGTAGGGCAGCTATTGTCTATATTGACCAATTTCTTACCGAAGGCCTTCCATGAACCACTAGAAGCCCTACAAAATAAAATACCAGCCAGACCTTTCTCAGAAATCCAAAATCGAATCGTTCAAGAGCTAGGAGATACGCCAGAAAATTTATTTACCACTTTTAATCAAACCGCCTTAGCCTCCGCTTCTATTGGACAAGTACATCGTGCCACCTTAAAAACAGGAGAAGCGGTAGTCGTAAAAGTACAGCATCAAAATATAGAAAGCGTTGCGAATGTAGACCTGACCATCATAGAACGATTGGTAAAATTATCGGCTTATTTCTTTGATATAAAAGGCATGGAACATGCTTACACACAGGTGCGGAAAATGGTGGAAGAGGAATTAGATTTTCGCCAAGAGGCTAGTGCCATGCAAACGATTGGAGAGAATTTATTGGACGAGCCTAAAATACGAACACCTAAACTATTTGATGAGTACTCTACAGAAAGAGTCCTCACTAGCGAATACATTGAAGGCGTTAAAATTAATGATACGACCCAATTAGATACATGGGAAATAGATAAAACAGATTTAGCTAATCGACTAGTACATGCTTATTGTAAAATGGTTTTTGAGGATGGCTTTTATCATGCTGACCCACACCCTGGAAATATATTGGTACAAGAAGATGGAACGATTATCTTTCTAGATTTTGGGGCAGTTGCTCGGGTAGCGCCAGCTATGAGAACAGGTATTCTAGAACTAATAGATGCGACTGTCAAAAATGATAATGAGCGAATTATTCTAGCCCTTCGTTCTATGGGCTTTATCGCAGAGGGTAAAGATGCAGAGCGGGCTGCGGAAAAGATGATTGATGCTTTTCGATATTTTATTCAAAACGAAGTAGAAATTGATGGTCTGAATTTTAAAGACATAAAGGTCAATCCTTTTGAGACGAGTCTATTTAATTTGACCAAAGAATTAGGCTTTAGTGGTATTGCGAATACCGTACAAGTACCCAAAGAATATGTCTTGCTCAATAGAATGGGCACTTTGTTATTAGGCATTTGTAGCACCTTAGATTCTTCGATGAATCCTATTACTGTAGTGAAACCTTATCTGAAGGAATATATGCTAGGCGAGCAAGGAAATATAGTAGACTATGTAACGGGTATGGTCAAAAGTAATTTGACAAATGCCGTTGCCCTTCCTAATTTACTACACAAAACCATCAAGCAAATTCAAAAGGGAGATTTAGAAATTAAAGTAGAGGGCGTCGAACAACGAAATCGAATAATCTATGTATTGGGACAGCAATTAATTTTTACTTTTTTATTAATTGCTTCCGTAGCCTTTTCCTTTATTTTTTATCAGCAAGGGATGATGGAGTTGTTTGGGTATGGGAAGGTGGCTGGGGGGCTGTTTTTGTTTTTATTGCTTCGGTCAATGTGGCGGAATCGGGTGTAAGGCTTTATCGTTAATTTTCTCCAAAGCATCTTGTATAATGACATCTGCTACATCGATGCCTGTACTTTCTTGAAAAGCTTTCCAATTAGGAGATGTATTTGCTTCGATTAGATGAATGCCTCCCGTTGTATCAATAGCGACATCAACGCCATAAATACCATTGGGTAAATGATCTTCAATGAATTCTACAATTACTTGTTGAGGATTTTCAATAGGGATGAACGTTGCTCCTTGGGCTGCATTGGCAACGAGTACTCCTTCCTTCTTCACTTTTACAACAAGTCCAATTATTTTTTTATCAATCACAAAGATTCTATATTCTTTTACGAAGGAAACAAAAGTTTGAAAAAATATAGGCGTATCGGAATCTGTCCTTTCCTTAAAGAAATTAGTCGTATAGTCTAGCATTTCGGCTGCCGTTTTCAATAAAGAAATCCCTCTTCCTTGACTACCTGCGATTGGTTTAACAATTATAGGAAATAGCTTTTTAGTCTCAATACTAGCAATTAGCTCTAAGGTGTTTTTTAAGTCGAAGGCTATAAAAGAACTCGAACCAGCATTGGTTTCATATTGTCCCAAAGTAGATAAGAGTTTTGAACCGTATTTTGTTTTAAATTTATAAACTGGATCACTTATGATACAACCGCAGAAGTCTAAGGAATGGGCTAAAATAGAAGTAGAATTGGCTATCTTATTAGACCCTCTAATATGCAAGGCAGAGAGATTGGCTAGATTTTCCCCAAGGTAACGGATAATAGGTTTTTGCGCTCCTCGAATAAATTGATAAGAAACCTTTCTAGGATCAATTAACAAAACGTTCTTAAAATGTTTTACCGCATTATCGTAAATCGCTTGTTTTTCGTAACTTAATAGGGAGTAGGAAGTAATCGTTACAATGCCGAAAGTTAAGTTCATACCTCTTTAACCCGAATAAAGAGAATATATTGTTACATACAGTGAATGAGTGGAAGAGGAGCAATAAAACCTAAGCATTAACGGAAGAAAGGAGAGGATTTGTAGCATTTTACTACAAATGATGCGCTCGAAAATTCAGAAAATTAAGAAATTCATCAAATTCTGACAGTTACCATGATGCATTCAGCGCCCCAAAAACAAAATAAGCACTCTCCACCGCCCCATTCATGTATCCAGGGGAAGCAAATCCCGTTTCTGCACCAGCAATATAGAATCGTTCCTTCAAATAAGCCTGTCTATATACCGAATGCCCATTATGCTGATGGGGTAGGATAGGGTTGCCATACGATTCAAAAGTGTACGGCTCATTCGCCCATACAAGCTCCTCATAAGACGTATATTCATCGACTTTTTGTCCGTAGTATTTCCTCAATTGAATCAATGCCAAACGCAATCGTTCCGCTTTGGTAGCAGGGGCATAAGCGCCATTGAAAAAGCCTTTTAAGGCAAATAGATTATCTTCATAGTTCGCGTGCTCATAAAATTCTGGTATCGGACCTACATTACTAAAAATGGTGCCACTAGACTCCCGTGTTCTCCAAAATGGTTCCTTAAATCGAAAACCAATTTTGATAGAATTACCCATCCAGGTATGGGTGTTGTTCATTATCGCTGTGCAGGTAGCGGGCAATGCGGGTTGAATAGCAATTTTTTGAGCTAGTAGGAATGGTGGTAAGGTACTGATGACGTAATCAAACGTATAGGTCGTTTTATTGGTGTTGATAGCAATCTGTGTATCCTTTTGTATAATGGATTGAACTACTTGACTCAATTGTATTTGCTCTTCCTTCAGCTGATCGGCTAATGTTTGTATCAATCTGGAACTGCCACCTTGGATTCTATAACTAGGCTCTGAATTAGGCGGTAATTGAACTAGCTGGGGAGGGTTGATAGACATGGGTTCATAAAAAGCCGTACTGCCAAGCTGTTGCTCAAATATGCCGATCTCCAAATCCTTCAATAATTGTAGTAGATGGGTATGCTGCTTACCTAGCCAAGTGGCGCCCATTTCAATAGGTGTGTCCCCCTTTGGTGTTACCGTATGTATTCTTCCACCGATACGGTCTCTAGCTTCTATAATAGTAGCCGCTATTCCTTGTTGTTGGAGTAGATAGGCTAGTGTCAAGCCAGTCAATCCGCCCCCTATAATACCAATACTTGCTTGCTTCATTTTTTTGAATTGATCAAACGATTGACTCGTTGTGTTTTTGGGATGATATTGATAATTATCAGCAGTACGGAAATCGGAACCAACAATAATAAGCGACCATCATTATCTGAATCATTGTACATAAAGTAGAAAATGACCGCTGCATAGATTAGTGTTCCTATGACGACCATATTGGTTAGCTTCTTGAGTCTTTGCTTTTCGGCTTTTAATTCGGATAAGGTATATTCTTCTAAATCTTTCATGTTTATTGTTTAGATAAGATTTATCCTTTTAAAAGGAATTTTCTTATATTAAATATTGTTCTTTTTGCATCGGCAAAAAAGAACCAAAAACCCTAGACAAAAAGCCAGCCCATCCGTTTTGCGGTTCGGGATATATCCCTCATCTCCGGTATTTTTGTCGGGCCTCCCGCCTAAATGTTGACCCAGCGGAATTAGTACCCATTATTTGTACTTCATTTCTTAGACTTGAAATTGAGTTCACAAATGTAGAAAGTATTGGCGAAAGATGTTTCGTCCAAAAAATAGAGGAATCTTCCCATTTTCTCTTTCCAAATTGTTATATTTGGTTTTCTAAACATACTATGTAGCGACAAAAGAATAACCTCTACATTTAGTATAGGTTCTAACTTTCGTCGTTACCAATCAACTACACATGACCTATACATCCAACCCACAATTGGAGCTAGCCTTCGATTTTGTCCAAAACACAAATAGAAATGTCTTCTTAACTGGTAAAGCAGGTACTGGTAAGACTACCTTTTTGCATCAACTCAAGGAACAAAGCTTGAAGCGTATGGCTGTTGTAGCGCCTACAGGGGTAGCGGCTATTAATGCAAAAGGGGTGACGATTCATTCCCTATTTCAACTACCATTTGGCCCTTTTTTGCCAGGCTCTAAAAATGATCTAAACCGTAATCGAAAATTTTCTCAAAAGAAAATTAATCTACTGAAGAGTCTTGATCTATTGGTCATTGATGAAATCAGTATGGTACGATCTGATCTTTTAGATGGAATTGATAGTGTGCTACGAAGATATAAGGATCGTAATAAGCCATTTGGTGGCGTACAGTTATTGATGATTGGCGATTTACATCAATTGCCTCCTGTCGTAAAAGATGAAGATTGGCGCCTATTAAGTGAGTACTATAAGACCCCTTATTTTTTCGGTAGTCTATCCTTACAAGAATCGTATCCGATTACTATTGAGTTAAAACATATTTACAGACAGTCAGACGAAAAATTTATTCGCCTCTTAAATAAGGTGCGAGATAATAAAATGGATGAAGAGGTGCTGGATTTATTGAATAGTCGATATATAGCTGATTTTCAACCAACTAAAGAAGAAGCTTATATTACCCTAACCTCTCACAATGCAGCGGCCAATTCGATTAATAAAGAGCAATTAGATTTATTAAAAGATAAACTTCATACGTTTAAAGCAACAGTAGAAGGCAATTTCCCAGAGCATTCTTATCCTACCGCAGAGATATTATCCTTCAAAGTAGGCGCACAAGTGCTATTTGTAAAAAATGATATTTCCCAAGAGAAGCAGTATTATAATGGAAAGATTGGACAAATCACTAAGATAGGAAAGGAGACGATTACGGTAAAATGTCCTGGCGATGCGGAAGCCATTAAGGTGTCTAAAGTAGATTGGACAAATAGAAAGTATAGCCTCAATGAATCGACCAAGGAAGTAACAGAGGAAGAGGTAGGTACCTTTACGCAATTCCCCTTGAAGTTAGCGTGGGCGATCACAATTCACAAGAGCCAAGGTTTGACCTTTGAACGAGCCGTAATAGATGCGCAATCTGCCTTTGCACATGGACAGGTATATGTCGCTCTAAGTCGTTGTAAAACCTTTGAGGGTATTGTGTTGAGGTCTAAGTTAGAGTCTAGAAGTGTAAAGACGGATTCTGTGGTTAAAAACTATACAGAGGAGTCTGAAAAAAATGCGCCGACACAAAAAGATTTATTTCAGTCCAAAAAAGCATATCAGCAATCCTTGATTCGAGAGCTATTTGATTTTAAAACTTTACAATTTGGCTTTCGAGGCTTGATGCGGGTATATATGGAACATGAAAATACTTTAACGACTGCCGCTTTATCGCAGGTGAGTAATCTAGCAGAATCAGCAGAAAAAACGGTGATTGCGGTGGGCGATAAGTTTCAGCGTCAGTTAAGTACTTATTTTCAAAACGAAGCCTTACCCGAAGAGAATGAAGCATTATTAGAGCGACTGAGAAAAGCAAGTGTTTATTTCTATAATCAAATTGATACGGCGCTTTTACCTGATTTTCAAAAAATACCGATGCTCAGTGATAATCAATCGGTACAGAAAAAAGCCTCAGAAAATTTAAGACGAGTTCAAAAAGAATTACTCATAAAGAAAGCTTGTTATAATCTGACTAAGACTTCTTTTACCGTATCGGAATACGTGACCACAAGAGCCAATGCAGATATAGATACGGAGAAGCAATCAGTTTCTAGAAGTAAAAGGTCTAAAGCAGCAGCCACTACACCACATCCAGAACTCTATGAAAAGATAACAAAATGGCGAAGATCCGTCTCGATTCAAAAAGAAATCAATGCCTTTCAGATTCTATCTACCAAATCGGTGATAGAGTTATGTCATGTATTACCAACCAATTCTGCTACGCTAAAAAGCATTAAAGGAATCGGCGATCAAAAGATCAAAGAGTATGGAGTGACCATCCTAGATATGGTAGAAGAGTATATTGAAGCAAAGGGCATTGCAGGCAATCAAGCGGCGCCACCCCCACCACCCCTTATAAAACCTCCAAAGGGAAGTACCAAAGAAATTACTTTTGACATGTTTACTTCTGGTAAGGATATACTAGAAATTGCCACAGCAAGAGCTTTAACCGAAGGAACAATCGTGGGACATTTGGGACATTATGTGGCCTTAGGAGAGTTGGATCTTTTTAAGATTATGGACCCCGCCAAGATTAAAGCATTAGAAACTTTTTTTGCTGAAAACCCTAACTTGACCTTCTCTGAATCCAAAGCTAAATTGCCAGAAGAATATAGTTATCAAGACATGAAATTGGTGACTAGTTATATTCGGAGTAAGGAGAAATAAAATGTAGATCGTCGAGGTTACAAATCTCGACGATCCTAAATTTCATAGTTTAAAAAAAGATTTTAAAAGTGTACGGCAGTAACTTTTTGAAATTCTGCAAAAAAAACTATTCCTAATTGATTAAATATCAATTATTTATGTACTAT
>CALJIY010000534.1 GCA_937973945.1 uncultured Saprospiraceae bacterium
CAACTGTTGTAGTGTGGCAGTCGCTTCTTGTAGTTGCATACCTGCTGTGTTTTGCAGATAGGCTTTATTTTCTAATAGCCAAGACTCAAAATGTAGTGCTTTTCTAATTAGAAATTCTGCTACAGCAGTAGGTGTTTTTAAGGACGTATGCGCCACTCTATCCAAGATCGTTTCATCTATTTCATGCCCTATACCAACAATGATCGGTAATGGAAAATTGGCAACCGCTTTTGCCAAATCAAAACTATCAAATCCCCCTAAGTCTATTTTGGAGCCACCACCTCGTATAATAATCACTGCATCAAATTCCCCTTTACGAAGTGCTATTTTTTTTAGCTGGGCTAATAATTCTTTTTCTAGGTTAATACCTTGTACTGCTATGGAAAATAAAATATTTCTAAAACTATAGCCATAGGCATTGTTTTTCATTTGCGCTAAATAATCCTGAAGTCCTGCGGCAGTATTAGAAGACAAAACAGCTAGTCGTTGAACAACGGGCGGCAAATCTAATTGATTGTTTTTATTTAATAAATTAGCTTTTAACAAGTCCTCTAAAATCTGTTGTCGTTTTATCTCTAATTTACCGATGGTGTACGTTGGATCAATATCTTCGATCATCAACTTTAAACCATAGCGTTCATTGAATTCTATTCGGACATTCAACAACAATTCTAGCCCTTCTTGCAATAATTCTGAAAGCGTATTTTTTAATTTTTTTCTAAGGAGCCAATAGGTTTGCCCCCAAATCATCGCATCAATCTGTGCGATTATTTTTTCCGAATCTTCTGATTTTTGAATTAAGGTGAGATAGTATTGACCTCTACTTTCTTTAATCTGCGCGACTTCCGCCTTCACCCAGATAGTGTCGGGGAAGTTGAGATGCATTACTTGTCGAATGTACTCATTGAGATCATATAGCGTATAGGATTCCATGGGGTAAAGATAAGGAGTCAGCGGAATAGAATGGGTGTTTTTTACAAGCTAAATACTTGTATTTGGATGAGCTAACTTATTATGTATGTATTGTATGTGTTCAACTTTATTCTACCCAAACGCCATTTTTAAATAATTGAAACCATTTCTCTAAATCATCAGAACTATAAAGCTTTAGTTTGCTAAATATTTCTTTGGCAAATTCAATAGGAGCAATTCCATTAGCTGTAATTATGTTTTTATCTGTTACAGCCAATAAATGTTGGTAACTTTCCTCACCACGATATTCCGAAGCGATTTCTTTTAGATAATTTAAATCATTGCTGGTATGCTTTAAATCATTCAAAAGGCCTAACTGTCCAAGGTAAGTAGTTGCTGCACAAATTGCGGCAATTGTTTTTTTTCTTTCAAAAACAGCTACCGTTAATTTTTCCAATTCTTTGTTTTTTCCTTTTTCCCACGCGACTCCTCCTGGAAGTATTAGCATATCAATTTCTTCTACAGCGACATCTTTTAATGATATATTAGGTAATATTTGGAGACCTCCCATAGAAGAAATTAGTTCTCCGTCTTTTGAGAAATAAATCAGTTCAAATTCTTCATTTTTATTAATCTCTGGAATTGAATAGGCTATTTCCCAATCCGAAAATCCGTCAAATAAAAATATAAATACTTTCGTTTTCATTTTATTTAGCTGTTGCTTAATGTGCTACGACAAATACTTCCCAACAATTGGCATCCTACGTCCAACACCAAAGGCCTTGGAAGACACTCGAATCATAGGTGCCGTCTGATACCGCTTGAATTCATTAATATTGACGAGTCTTAGAATACGATGAACTAATTTTTTATCATAGCCCATATCAATAATGTCTTGTGGGCTTTTACGTTCCTCGATATAATGATACAAAATCGGATCTAAAATATCATATTCTGGTAAGCTATCAGAATCCTTTTGATCAGGACGAAGTTCGGCTGAAGGCGGTTTGGTAATGGTGTTTTCAGGAATGACTTCACCATCTTTATTAATAAATCTAGCTAATTCAAATACTTCCATTTTGTAAACATCGCCTATGACAGAGAGGCCTCCACACATATCTCCGTATAGCGTACCATACCCGACTGCTGCTTCGCTTTTATTAGAAGTGTTTAATAAAATATTCCCAAATTTATTAGACATAGCCATCAACAAAAGCCCTCGAGTACGGGCTTGAATGTTTTCTTCAGCTAAACCAAATTTAGTGCCTGCGTAGTGTGGCGCTAATACTTCTTTAAATGCTTCATAGGGTTTGCCTATTGGCATAATGTCATATTGCATACCCAGATTCATCGCCAAATCTCTAGCATCATTAATGGAATGATCCGAAGAAAATTCAGAAGGCATTAAAATCGCTCTTACATTATTAGGGCCTAAGGCTCTAGCAGCTAATACTGCAGTCACGGCAGAATCAATTCCACCAGACAATCCTAGTATCGCTCTTTTGAAACCAAGCTTTCCAAAATAGTCCTTGATCCCCATAACGATGCCGTCGTGAATCAAGGTCATTTTATCCTTTGCTTGAACCGTGTTTTTTTTGTTCGTCAAGACTTCGTCTAATTCATAAGTCTTTAGGCATTCTTGGAAATAGGGCATTTCATCATATACCTTTCCATTTGGAGACATGACAACGGAACCACCATCAAATAATATTTCCGTTTGCGCACCGGAATGATTTACATAAAAGATTGGGACTTTATATCGTGAAGTATTGGCTTTCAAAATTTTCAAGCGCGCTGCTGCATGATTATAGGAGAAAGGAGAAGCTGATAGATTGATCATGAAATCTGGCTGCTGTGGCATCAACTCGTCCATTGGACAAACTTTATATAAAGGGTTTTTATTACCAATATTCCAGATGTCTTCGCATACCGTTAAGGCAATGGTTTTGCCTTTGAATTGTACGGTCTTAAATTCTGTAGCGGGTTCAAAATAACGGTACTCATCGAAAATGTCATAGGTTGGTAACAATGCCTTATGCTGGACATGCTGAATTTTTCCATTCGCTAAAAAATAGGCAGAGTTGTATAAATCTTTCCCTTCTTTGACAGGATTTCTGCTAGGAGAACCTACGGCGATGGCAATCCCTTTTGCTGCCTTTGTTAGCGACTTTATAGCCTTCTCTGCCAGATCGATAAAATCTTCAAATTCTAAAAAATCTCTTGGTGGATAGCCACAGGTTGCTAGTTCGCTAAAACAAATAATATCTGCTTTTTGAGCTTTAGCGGTTTTTACTGCTGCTAGCATTTTTTTTAAATTTCCATCAAAATTGCCAATATGGAAATTTAGTTGAGCCATCGCTATTTTCATAAGTTGTTTTTTTCTCTTTTTAGATTTTATTTAATAACCACATGTGGTACTTCCTCCACAGTCCAATCAATCACCAATCCTCCTGCTAAGCTTTTGGCAATTTCTTTGCCATAGAGCACTTCTGCTAAATATAATGCCGCCTCAAAGGATTTAGCACCGCCAGCGGAAGTAATATACTTCCCATCATGAACAAACAACACGTCTGATCGAACATCTAAATATGGAAACATTTCTTTGTATTTGCCAATGTCACTTGGAAAGGTCGTAGATACCGATTGATCTAAAATTCCTGCCTTCGCCAATACAAATGCACCATCACAATGAGAGGTGATATACAGCGCATCTTGGTTGACTCTTTTAACGAAATCAATCATTTGCTCATCTTCTAAATCTGTATCTAAATGATGCTCCGCACTAGGCACTACTAATATATCAATTTTGGGTAAATCATCCGATAGATAATTAAAATCTGGTAGCAGTCTAATTCCTTCAAAAGTGGTAATTGGTTCTAATGTGTTGGCCACTAAAAAAGTATTCATGGCCTTAATGTTTTTTCTGAATATGGTATGCTGAAAAATATCATAGGGAGCAGTCAATTCTGTATTGTACACACCATCCATTATCAGAAAAGCAACGTTATAGCGATTAGCGGGTAGGTCTATTGTTCGCTTAGGAATAGTGTTGGAGGTATCAATGCTTTTTGTGGATTGGCAGGCAAGTAAGCAAATTAAGAAAAGTAGGTATATTTTATTCATAAGGAAGAACTTAAATTAAGGAATAAATAATTTCCAGAGCTACTCCAATTTCTTCAAAATAATATTATCTATCAAACGGATATCCCCTGTCCATATCGCAGCGCAGGCAACAATATAAGGAGATTCTTCAAAGTCTGAAATGGGTTGTAGGGTATAGCCGTCTACTATATCCAGATATTCTGGTTTAAAGTCTGGCACTTCGCTTAATAAAGCAATCGCTTTTTCTTTTACTGTTCGGACGGTATCTTTTTGTAACCAATCATTTAAGGAACTTAGTGTTTTGGAGATAATTGGCGCATTCGCTCTATTACCAGCCGTAAGGCGCACATTTCTTGAGCTCAAAGCTAGCCCATCTTCTTCTCTTATGATTGGACAAACGACTAATTCCGTTTTACTGTTCATTTGCTTTATCATATGATAAATCAGCGTAAACTGTTGAAAATCCTTTTGCCCCATATATAGGCGATCTGGTTTCGTAATATCTAATAATCTATAAACTACCTCTACTACGCCATCAAAATGCCCTGGTCGGTAGAAGCCTTCCATGACTTTATCTATTGGACCAAAATCAAAGGTAGGAATGACAATGTCTTTTGGATATACTTCTTCTGCGCTAGGATAAAATAGTACGTCATTTCCAAGCTGTGTCAATAAATCAATGTCTTGTGCCTCCGTACGTGGGTATTTTTCTAAATCAGCAGGATCATTAAATTGGGTAGGATTAACAAAAATACTACAGACACTAATATCATTCTCTGCTTTCGCCTTTTCTACCAGCGATGCATGTCCTTGATGAAGCGCCCCCATAGTAGGAGTGTATCCTATTTGAAGCCCTTTTGCACGCTGTTTCGATAAATAGGCTTGTAATTGATCTACTTTTTTAAATAATAACATGAATGATAGATATTTTAGTTTAGCTACTAATCGCTACAAATAGAGCTAGTCTTGCTTGATTTTGTCTATTTTAAGACGAATAATACCCAATTTCGATACGCTATTGAGATATATTCCTTCATCCCCCCAAAAATGCACCCAACTCAACACGTTTTAACTAGAGTTTAACGACTATAAAAGTCCGTAAAATAGCTAAAAGTGGCATTTTTTTGCTATTTTTGCACCTCTTCTAGTACGAGAAGCAACGCTTAAAGCTTTAAAAGGGAATGCTAAATTAACTTTTAGAGGCTTCAAAGCGTTTTATCTTTGACAGTATTTTTAACTTCAAATAGGTTTAATGAGTAAGAAGAAGGTTTTGATTGTGACGCAGGAGATGAAGCCTTACACCGCCCTCTCCGAGATTTCTGAAATTGCCAGAAAACTCCCCCAATACATTCAAGAAAATGGCATGGAAATTAGAATTTTGATGCCAAGATTTGGGACAATCAACGAAAGACGGCACCGCTTACACGAAGTAGTCCGTCTATCAGGAATGAATATCATCGTAAACGACGATGATTATCCATTAATCATCAAAGTAGCTTCTGTTCAAGGTGCAAGAATGCAAGTTTATTTCTTGGACAACGAAGATTTCTTCAAGCGAAAATCTGTTTTTGCTGATTCCGAAGGAAAAGCTTTTGAAGATAATCCTGACAGAATGATTTTCTTCTGTAAAGGTGTATTAGAAACAGTTAAAAAATTTGGCTGGCCGCCTGATATTATTCATTGCCATGGTTGGATGACGAGTTTGATTCCTCTATATCTTAAGACAGCCTACCAATCTGAGCCATTATTTAATAATGCTAAGATTGTTTATTCTGCATATGATAGTAACATAGGCACGCCTTACTCCGAAGACTTCCTAGAAAAAGCTTCTATTAATAATTTAGAGACGGAAGATTTATCAGCCTACACTAAAGACAATCAATTTACTTTAGTCAATGGAGCGGCTAAATCAGCAGATGCGATTATTATAGGAAGTGAAGGTGTGGAAGAAGAATTGATTGACGATATCAAAGCACTAGATAAGCCAGTATTAGACCCTCCAAATGAAGAGGACTTATTAGCATCTTATCTTGGTTTTTATAAGTCACTCTTAGAAGAAGAAGAGCCAGTACAATAAGACTAATTAACTACTAAGAATTAAATATTAAAAACGAGGAATAATAATGCTTATTCCTCGTTTTTGTTTTGAAGTTGTTTTGGCAATTTCTTTATAACATCAAAGAGGTATTATTACAGATGAACTAGAAGCATATTAATGCAGTTCCAAATACCAAAGGCTATATTCAAATAATGAGACAAACAGCATTTTTACTCTCCTTTATTCTATTACATATTATTTTCGCTTGCACGGAACCAACGCCTATCGGCTCTGAATTATTGGAAGAAGATCAAGCAAATCTTAGCTTTTCTAATGCTATTCCTGTTAATGCAAAAACAGTTGAAGGAACGCCGATACCTTCTTATAGTCCTTTCGCTACTTTTCAATTGCCTACTTATCTTTTTGGGGAAATAAATGATCCTACATTTGGTAAAAGTACAGCTAGTATATATACCCAAGTATCTAGAAATTTTGAACCACCGTTTAGCGAAGGCATATTTGCTATCGATTCTATTATCTTATCTCTAGAGTTAGATTCACTAAATAATTTTGGTAGTTTTTCTGAACCACTTAGTGTTGAAGTGTATAAATTGCAGGAAGACATGTTGAATACTTCTGATTACACTTCCGATCGAACATTTATGACAGAGGCTGATTTGATAGGAGAAGCAACTTTTACGCCTTCTTTTATTGATAGTATAGAAATAGACAATTATATTTCAGGTACAGATTCAACTGTATCTACTATGCAATCTTCACATATTCGGGTGCCGCTCAAAATAGAATTGGGGCAAGAATTGCTAGATAGTACGATCTATGCTTCCGATACTACTTTTCTCAATTTTCTTAGAGGTATTTATATTAAACCAGCCACTTCAAATGGAGGTTTAGTGTCTTTTAATTTTAATTCTTCTATTAGTAGAATTACCCTTTACTACCGATCTGCTCAAAGAGATATTTTATATGAATACAGATATCCTTTTACCATCGGTAATGCCCGTAATAGTTTATTGGTTCATGAAACAGAAGGGGCGGCGATTGGCGGTGTGATTAATCAGGAGAATGCTGATTTTTTATACTTACAATCTATGGCAGGATCTAATATTGAACTCAACTTTCCGGATTTATCTGGCTTTGAAAATATTGTAGTTAATAAAGCTGAATTAGAATTAACGGTTGCAACTGAGGAAACTGACACAACGAGATTTCCTCTTGTTCAACAAATCATAGCCTCTAGTTTGAGGGATGGAGAAATAGAGGTAGTAGATGATGTCTTAGCAGCTATCTTGAGTACTAATCCGATCAGTACGGATGTATTTGGTGGTATTCCTGTTAAAGAAACAGTAGATGGGGTAACACTAACTAAATATAAAATTAACCTGTCTTCTTATTTTCAGACTTTACTGGATGGTCGTTCAGATCCAAATATTTTGTTGACAGCTGGTGCTACGCAAGCAGCTTTTTATCTGCCGATTGTTCCAAAAGGAAATCGTGGAAATACGGTCGTGTTATATGGGCCTAGTCATCCAGAATACGCACCTAAGCTGAATCTAATTTATACGGATTTATAGCTGTTGATTTTAAAAAATGATCTTCCAAATTTTAAAATTTGGAAGATCATTTTTTAAAATAGCTAAATGTAGCCTCCAGTAATTATTGCCAAGATTATGGCATATTTTTAGCAAGGAATAAAGTACAACTAAGACCAATCTACAAGCTCATCTCCTTTTCTTCTTTATCACTCCAGGAATAATTTACACTAAAAATCATCCTTAAAAATACTTTTTATGTGCGGAATTGTAGCCTATTTAGGTAAAAAGCAAGCTTATCCCATTTTATTAAAAGGACTAAAAAGATTAGAATATAGAGGCTATGATAGTGCTGGCGTTGCATTAATCAATGGGACCTTAAATGTTTATAAAAAGAAAGGCAAAGTACAAGACTTAGAAGCCTTTATTGCTGGACGATCCACAGAAGGAACTATAGGAATCGGACATACCCGTTGGGCAACACATGGTAAGCCCGATGACATCAATGCGCACCCACATATCTCTAGTAACGGCCAATTGGTGCTAGTTCATAATGGGATTATAGAAAATTATGCGCTACTAAAAGAAGCGCTCAAAAAAATTGGACATTCTTTTGAAACACAAACCGATACCGAGGTATTAGTTAACTTGATCGAAGAAATTCAAAAGACCGATAATTTGCCATTGGAAGAAGCGGTGCGAGTGGCGCTCACAAAAGTAACAGGAGCGTATGCCATAGTGGTGATGGATAAGAATGATCCTGATAAACTAGTAGCTGCTAGAAAGTCTAGCCCTTTAGTGGTAGGCGTAGGAGAAGATGGTTTTTATTTGGCTTCAGATGGTACACCTATTGTGGAGCATACAAAAAAGGTCGTTTATTTAAAAGATGAAGAAATAGTCACTTTGACCCGATCTGGTGATATGGATATTAAAACGATTTCAAATGAAATAGAACATCCATTTATACAAGAATTAGAATTAGAATTAGAAACGATAGAAAAAGGAGGCTATGACTATTTTATGCTAAAAGAAATTAACGAACAACCATCTACGATTAGAGAATGCTTACGAGGCCGACTGAATGCAGATGAGGGATGGATTAAACTAAGTGGTGTTGATAACTTAGCTAATAAGTTTTTAAATGCAGATCGTTTCATTATTGTGGGCTGCGGTACCTCTTGGCATGCAGGATTGATTGCGGAATATTTATTTGAAGATTTTGTTAGAATACCTGTCGAAGTAGAATATGCTTCAGAATTTAGATACAGAAATCCAATTATATCGGAAAGAGATATTGTATTTGCCATCTCTCAATCTGGGGAAACAGCAGATACTTTAGCCGCATTAGAATTAGCTAAGGAAAAAGGAGCATCCATATACGGTGTCGTGAATGTAGTAGGTTCTTCTATTGCTAGAATAACAGATGAAGGATCGTATATACATGCAGGCCCAGAAATTGGTGTCGCTTCGACTAAAGCTTTTACTGGACAAGTAACTTTGTTAACAATGATTGCTTTGACTTTGGCGAATAAAAAAGGAACAATCTCTAATGCATATTATCGCCAATTGATCACAGAATTGGAACAAATTCCGAATAAAGTGCAAAAAGTCTTAGAGAAAAATGCACAAATAGAATTTATAGCCAAAGAAATTAAAGATGCACCCAATGCATTGTACTTAGGTAGGGGGTATAACTTCCCTGTTGCCTTAGAAGGGGCCCTTAAACTGAAAGAAATTTCCTACATTCACGCAGAAGGGTATCCAGCTGCGGAAATGAAGCATGGCCCCATTGCCTTGATAGACGAAAACATGCCAGTTATTGTAATGGCAACGAATAGAAGCGCTTATGAAAAAATAATTAGTAATATTCAAGAGGTGAAAGCCAGAGGAGGACGAGTTATTGCCATTATTTCGGAAGGAGACAAAGAAATCAAGGATATAGCAGATTATACGATAGAAATACCAGAAACAGAAGAGCCCCTAACACCGTTAATCTCCGTAATTCCCCTTCAATTGTTATCTTATCATATTGCTTTAATGCGTGGTTGTAATGTCGATCAGCCGCGAAACCTAGCAAAATCGGTAACAGTTGAGTAACTTTACAGTTCTTTGGTTGAACAGCTAAATAATGAGTGAAGCACAATCCCCCCATTTTGGATGGAAATTATTTTAGTCTTCGCTAAAAGAATAAGAAAAAATTATGATGGTAGATAATCCACTTAATATGGAATATAATTCTCAAAGAGAATTATTAATTATTCCAGAATATGGCCGTAATGTACAACGGTTAATCTTGCATGGAAAAGAAATTGAAGATCCAGAAGAACGGCAAGAATTTATTGAAAAAGTAGTCTTGTTGATGCAGCAAATGCACCCACAAAACAGAAATATTGAAGATTATAAAGAACGCTTATGGAAGCATGTCTTTAGAATCGCAGAATATGATCTAGAAGTTTCTCCGCCAAGTGGCATTATTCCAACGCCGGAAGATTATAAGAAACAGCCAGAAAAGATTGCTTATCCTAACTCAGAAGCCAAGTTTAGACATTATGGCAACAATGTACAGCAATTAATTAATAAGGCCTTAGAAATGGAGGAGGGCCCAAAGTTGCAAGGATTCATCAAGGTCATTGGATCTTATATGAAACTAGCCTACAAAACTTGGAATAGAGAACATTTTGTAAGCGACGAGGTAATCAGAGAAAATCTATTAACCTTATCTAATGGTAAATTAACCTTACCAGAAGATACTTCTATTGATAATCTGGCTAATGCCAAGAAGCGAAAGAAGAGTTCTGATGGAAGAGATAGCAGAGATAGTAGAGACTATCGAGATAATAGAAGAGGAAGAAATAACGATAGAAGGGGAAGAAATAACGATAGAAGAGGCAGAAGATAAATATTTTGTTTATCTTTGTGTGTAAAAGAAACAATTTGTTAATTATTAAATATCTGACATGTCTTTTGAAGTAGTAGGTCGATTACATAAAGTCTTTGATACGGAGAAAAAAACGGATTCTTTCCAAGCTAGAGAATTTGTAATAGAAGTGGATGGGAACTATCCACAATTTGTGAAATTCCAATTAGTACAAGATCGTTGTGCATTGGTAGATACTTATAAGGAAGGTGATACTATAAAGGTTCACTTTGATTTAAGAGGACGAGAATGGCAAGGAAAGTATTTCACTAACTTAAACGCATGGAGAGTAGAAGCGGGCCAAGCAGAAGCTAGTGCACCACCTCCACCCCCTGCAGAAGGAGCTTTTCCAACAGTTACGGATGCGCCTGCCTCTGCAGAAGATGATTTACCATTCTAGTAATAGACTTTATTCTAAATAATTTCGTACGAAGCTGAATTATCTTTTATCACTACTTTTCGTTGGCAAAATACTCATGTAGCTCTGGCTACACTCCGTTTTTACCGCCTCAATTAGTAATAAAATCTTAATTCCCATTCTGCACTAAATCATTTTAGAATAAAGTCTAATTAAGATCTAATAATTTATAAAAGCCTTTTTGATTACCGAATCAAAAAGGCTTTTCTATTTCCATTGCTATATATATTTGAACAATTCTTATATTCGCCTTCACAAACTGTAGAAACGTAGTTTATACCATTGGTTTGAGTAGTAATATCGCTGAGTTACTCCATAGGTCTAAGTTACGGCATCATTCTTAAAATATTTCTTCTATGAAAAATATATTCTTTTTCTTCTTTATAGTCCTCTGTGTTGCTTGTAATACCACAAAAAATATAGTAGAGCAAATTACCACCGCAGAAGTCCCAACTGTTAAGACCATAGATCAAATGACAGATACTGAATTGAAAGTGTATGCCGACGAATTAGCGCATAAGTATATTATAACAGATGGTCATGTAGACCTACCTTATCGCCTGCGGATTAAAAACTTTAAATTAACGAAAGAATTTTTAGGAATTCCTATTGAAACAACGGAAGGGGATTTCGATTATGTTCGTGCTAAGAAAGGAGGACTAGATGCGCCTTTTATGTCCATATACATTCCCGCGTCTTATCAAGAAACGGGTGGTGCAAAAGAATTTGCAGATTCTCTGATTGACATGGTGAGTGGCATCGCAGTAGCACATCCAGATAAATTTGCGATTACTACCTCTCCAGCGCAAGTAGTTAGTAATTTTGAAAAAGGGATATTGTCACTTCCTATGGGCATGGAAAATGGGGCGCCTATCGAAGATGATATAAGCAATGTCGCCTACTTTCATGAACGAGGCATACGCTATATTACCCTTACGCATTCTAAGGATAATTTGATTTGCGATTCTTCCTATGATACTACTAGAACATGGAATGGCCTGAGTGCCTTTGGAAGGGAGGTCGTTTTAGAAATGAATAGAGTTGGTATCATGGTCGATATTTCTCATGTATCTGATTCTACTTTTTATCAGGTGATGGAAATGACAGACGTCCCATGTATTGCGTCCCATTCTTCTACTAGAAAATATACGCCTGGTTTTGAGCGGAATATGAATGATGATATGATTAAAAAATTGGGAGAAAATGATGGGGTTATCCAAATTAACTTTGGCTCTACCTTTTTGGATGGAGATATTGCTAAACACAGAAACGAACTCCGTGGAAAGTTAGGTGCTTTATTGGAAGAGAAGGGATTAGGTTATAGAGACGAGGCAGCTAAACCAATAATAGAACAGTTTCAAAAAGAAAATCCTACTCTTTTTTCAGATGTTGAAAAAGTAGCGGATCATATAGATCATGTGGTTGCCTTGACTGGTAATACAAAACATGTTGGTTTTGGATCTGATTATGATGGTGTTGGGGATAGTTTGCCTACTGGACTAAAAGATGTATCTCAATTTCCTAACTTGATTTACACTTTATTAAAGAGAGGATATACTGAAGAGGATATTGCTAATATCTGTTATAAAAATGTTTTCAGGGTATGGTCTAAAGTAGAGGCGGTAGCTGCTGCATCAAAATAAGTAGCGTGTAAAGACTTACCAAGTTTTTAAAACTTGGCAAGTCTACCAACACTAAGTATCAGAAAATTTAAAAAACAAGATTGAGTACGCAAAACAAAAAAATAGGGGTTATTGGGGTAGGTAGTTTTGGAACAGCCATTGCTAATTTATTAGCATTAAATGGCGTTGATACTCTTTTGTATAGTAGACAACCTAAACTAGTCCAACAAATCAAAGAGACGCGACAGCATCAAGGGATCACTATATCCGATCATATAGAACCTACTGATGATCTAGAAAAAATAGCATCTGGTTGCGATTTAATCTTTCCGATTATTCCTTCTAAAAACTTTAGAAGTTTGATGAAAGAACTAGGGCCCTATCTTCAACCCTATCACATTCTGATACATGGAACCAAAGGATTTGGATTGAAAAACTTTCAAGAAGAAGCCTTGCTCTTTCATGAAACAAGATTGACTAGAGATAATGTTTGTACCATGAGTGAAGTCATCCGACAAGAAAGTGTGGTCGTTCGAATCGGATGTCTTGCTGGACCCAATTTAGCTTCAGAAATACTAGATGGACAACCTACGGCTACGGTCATTGCGAGCCCTTTTACAGAAGTGATAAAAAAAGGAAAAGGCTTATTGAATAGTCGGCAGTTTCACGTTTTTGGATCGCATGAATTATTGGGAACGGAGTTAGCGGGTGCTTTAAAAAATATTATTGCTATCGGGTCTGGAATTTTAGGAGGCATGAATATGGGCAAGAATATTCAAGCCATGCTTATTACAAGAGGACTTACAGAAATGATTCATATTGGTGGGGCTATGGGGACAGAAGCAAAAGCGTTTTTAGGCACGGCTGGTATTGGTGATTTAATTGCCACAGCAACGAGTCAAGATAGTCGCAACTATACTTTTGGTAAGCGCCTTGGAGCAGGAGAAGACTTTGAATCTATTCTTGAATCTATGCCAGAATTAGCAGAAGGCGTCCGAACATTGAAGATTGTTAGGCAATTGGCGAAGCACTATAAATTGCATGTTCCTATTACGGAAATGTTGTATAATGTGGTATTTGAAGCATTTGATATGAATAGGGCCTTGCACTATTTGATGAAATATCCTTATGCGGTGGATGTTGATTTTATGTAGAAAGCTGTTTTGGAAAGCTGTCACCCACTTTGAAAGTGGTTGACAGCTTTCCTCAAAAATATCAATTCCGTCCTCCAGAGATAGGATCCAAATATTGAATCCCCCCTTCCCCAAACTGATCGAAATCTTTAATGTCTTTAAACTTTTCCTCGTAGGCTGCGGGAATCTCCATGCGATAGGCCTTACCAAATTCTTTATCTAAAGCAGATTGAATCGTATTCTTACGATACTCACTAGTCCTAAAAGCTTGC
>CALJIY010000535.1 GCA_937973945.1 uncultured Saprospiraceae bacterium
TTAAAGGAGAAGTCGTTGGGTTGCTATACTTTTCGCTCAACTCTTTTTGGAAGGTTTGTATTTTTTCTTTGGGGGTAAGTGTTGCATTGACTACGTCTTTAGCGGCCTCTTTTGTACTGGTGCAACTTGCTAGAAAAATTAAGAGGTATAGGGATGCTTTTTTCATGTATTTTAAATTTGTAATTCTTATGTGAATCATAAAAATAAAGAACTATTTAAATAGTCTACTATTTATTTTTAAACTTCCATCTTATTTGATACCTTAACCATCATAAAACAAATCTAAATAACAGTCACTTTAAATACTAAACATGCTTTTAAAAAACAGCTCTGTAGTTACCTTTTATCAACTGGTAGTTATAAAGCCCCACTCTCCCGCAGTAATTAGTTCCCTTCATTAAGACATATTTTGTATCTGAACCAATGGTATCGGTAATAGGCTAAAAGCCTTTACAATACCCTTAAACCTATATTTCATTCTATTCGTCGAATTATGTTGGAAGTAAGTCCTACGTTTTTCTATTTTAGTTAATAGATGATACTATAAGTAAGAAATCAATCAAAATGATAACACAACTTCTAAAACACAGCTGGCTAAAATTTTGGCGATCGCCTGCCTTTAGCCAAAGTATGACCCAAAGTGTAATTCTCGGAATTATCGCTTTATACTTTTTACTAAACATGTTGGTCCTTGGCTACTTTCTAGGAGATATTCTAGAAGAATATTCAGCAGAAGAAAGAGCGCTGACTCTTGTGATAGCAGGGCTATTCTTTTATGCCCTATTAGATTTACTAACTCGTTATTTTGTACAATCCTTTCCTGCTATAGACATCAAACCTTATTTGACTTTGCCCGTCAAAAAAAGTACGCAGGCGCATTATTTATTGCTGCGTTCTTTTGGTAGTTTTTATAATATATTCCCCTTGTTTTTTCTAGTGCCTTTCTTCTTTAGAAGTGTTGTAGGGAGCTATCCAATTACACAAGTATTGGCATTTGCGGCCTTTAGTGTTGGACTAATTGCCTTGAATAATGTACTCTCTTTCTATATTGAAAAACGAATGGCGATCAAAGGGCCATTGGTAGGCGCACTACTTGTTGGAATAGTCATCTTGTTTTATTGCGAGATGAAAGGGTATATTTCTATTTTCCCTTATCTGTTACAATTAGCCAAGACTATTTTAGCCTATCCTATTTTAAGCCTGATACCCGCTTTACTAGCAGGGGGGATTTATTTTATAGCGCATCGTTTTTTTGTTAATAATTTTAGTTTAGATTCCAATCAAGCCTCTGCAAATTTATTTGGACAATCTATCCCTATTGGCTTATTCGATCGTTTTGGAGAAGCGGGGAAACTGATGGATTTAGAAACTAAATTAATGTTACGGTCAAAGCGTTCTATGACCTATTTGCAAATGAGCGGCCTCTTTTTATTTTATCCATTGATCTTTATGGGCGACGATACTTTAAATAGTCCCTTTATGCTGATCTTTATAGGAGTGATACTAACAGGTATGGTCGCCATGAATCACGGACAACTCATGCTATCTTGGAATAGTTTGCACTTCGATTTATTACAGTCTAGAAGCTTCACCTATCATGATTTATTTAAAGCTAAATACTATATTTTAGTCTTGTCTTGTCTGTTACCTTTTATTTTGAGTTTACCTTATTTCTTTATAAATAAAGAAATAGTCTTATTCAGTTTTGTCTTGCTACTATACAATATGAGCATATCCATTTTTGCCTATATGTTTTTGGCAAGCTATAATTCCCAAAGAATAGATCCTAATGAAAAAGGTGCTTTCAACATGAAGGGTTTTGGAGCGGCACATTTTTTAATTCCATTACCGATAATGGGGTTTCCTGTCTTATTGTATTACTTCGGTTTCTTCTTCGGTGGCAAAGTGGCAGGGCTTTCTTTGATTGCTTTAGTCGGTATTATAGGCCTATTAGTACACCCGTTCATTATCCAATTTTGTGTGAACAACTTTAAGAAGAACCGCTATCAAATTGGTGCAGCCTTTCGAAAAACATCTTAGCATTGACAAAAAAATAACTCAGTTACTTAGCATTTTAAATATTAAAAACACGACTCATGATTACTATAAAAGATCTAGAAAAACACTACGACCAACATAAAGCATTGGACATCTCCAATTTAACCTTCAATAAAGGAGAAATTATTGGCATTGTAGGGAACAACGGTGCTGGAAAAACGACCATGTTTAGTTTGATTCTTGATTTAATTAAAGCAACGAAAGGGACCGTTACGTCCAAAGACAAAGATGTCAGCCAAACAGAAGATTGGAAAAAATATACGGCCGCCTTTATTGATGAAGGCTTTCTGATAGGTTTTTTAACGCCTGAAGAATATTTTGAATTTCTAGGAAAAGCCTATAACCTATCTAAAACTGATGTATTGAATTTTGTCAGCCAATTCGAAGAGATTTTCAATGGCGAAATTTTAGGTAAGAAGAAATACTTAAGAGATTTATCAAAAGGTAATCAAAAGAAAGTAGGCCTAATTGGTAGTTTAATCGGCAATCCAGAAATCATTTTATGGGATGAGCCCTTCTCCAATTTAGATCCCTCTACGCAATTGCGTATCAGACAACTCATTAAAGATCAAAGCCAAGGCCGTACCTTTTTGATTAGTAGTCATGATCTAAATCACATCTCAGAAGCTTGCTCTCGAATCATTATTTTAGAACAAGGACTTTTGATCAAAGATGTAGAGCGAGCAGCTATTTCTGCGGAGGAATTGGTGGATTTTTTTACGCCTGCTTAAAAAATCGCTCCGCCTTAAGCCTTTTTGTCCAGCAACTTCCTCTTGCTGGACAAATTAAGGCGGTTTCTTCTTACCATTTACTTAGGTCTTTTAAGGGTCGACTTAAAACGAAAAATTGCTGGACAAAGCCATATCTCGTACCTTCAACGATCTATTCTATTCCAAAAGGCTTGATCTCCGACAAAACAGTGAAAATTTTCTTTTCTATAGCACTCTTAGCCATTCCTTTACTAATTTTACCCTTCTTTAATAGGGGACAAGCTATAATTAATCATCTTAAAGTTGTAGTTAAGAAGAAAGACTTAGTAAGTTTTCAAAACTTCCCAAGTCTAGCTACCCAATACCATCACAAACTAAACCTATGAGGCAACTCAACTATTTGTCCATACTGCTATCTATTGGCATTTATTTATTAACAAGTGCCTATGTGTATAGCCAAAATGCCCTACTCCAAGGCACCATCTCCGATCAAAATGGAGAAACCTTGCCAACCGCCACTATTCAAATTGGCGAGCATGGTACCATCGCTGATTTTGATGGACAGTATTCCATAGAATTACCTGCTGGAACTTATCAAATAGCTATCAGCTATTTAGGCTATGAGACTTATGAAGCGCCAGTTACATTAGAAGTAGGCAATCCCACTATCTTGAATATAGCACTCTCCGAAACTGTCAATTTATTACAAACGGCTACCGTCACTACTGGTAAATATGAAAAGCCATTAAGTGAAGCCACGGTGTCCCTAGAAGTTTTAAAATCAAGTTTGGTAGAGAGTACGAATGCGACTAGCATAGACCAAGCCTTAGAAAAAATACCTGGGGTAAGCATTATTGGTGGACAAGCTAATATTCGCGGCGGCTCTGGTTTTTCTTATGGCGCAGGTAGCCGTGTCTTGATACTCGTCAACAACTTGCCCGCCTTACAAGCGGATGCGGGGACGCCTAATTGGGGTGACTTGCCTGTGGAAAGTATCGAACAAGTAGAGGTGGTAAAAGGTGCTGCTTCTGCGCTCTATGGCTCGGCTGCGTTAAACGGTATCTTCAATATCCGAACCGCCTATGCTCGATCCGAACCAGAAACCAAAATTTCTATTTTTGGTGGGGTATTTGACGCTCCCAAAGATGCTACTAAAAAATGGTGGGCAGACGGGGAGACAAAATACGAAACAGGACTACTCTTCTCCCATAAGCAAAAAATCAACAAATTAGATCTAGTGGTCGGCGGACGTTTGTATACCAAAGAAGACCCTAGAGAAGGATTCGGTAATGATCAAGGACGAGCGTCTGTAGGACTTCGATATAGAGTAACAGATCAATTATCCATTGGATTGAATACTACTTACAATAAACAAAAAAATCGGAGTTACTTCTATTGGTTAAACGCAGCAGAGGGAATCTATCAGGGCACTGAAACATTGGGAGAAACCCGCCCTACTCGATTCTATATCGACCCGTTTATTAATTATTATGACAATAAAGGAAATCGACATCAGTTTACAGGTCGATTTTATAGTATAGATAATAAATCACTCAATGGCGATACAGATAATTTTTCTGATCAATTCTATGGCGAATACCAATTTCAAAAAGAGGTCGAGAAATGGGGCTTAGTTGCCACGGCTGGCGTCGTTGGTTCTACTACCTCCATTACTGCTCCCTTATACGGAGATACGTCTTATGTATTGACAAATGCAGCTACTTACTTACAAGTAGAAAAAAAGATTGGAGATAAATTAAATATTTCTACTGGCGTCCGCTATGAGTATAATCAGATTGACGGGCCTGAGTTAGTAGCGGGAACGGTTATTCCTGATGGCAAATTTGATGACGCACGAACTATTTTTCGCTTCGGCCTCAATTATCAAGTACATGAAGCAACCTACTTAAGAGCATCATGGGGACAAGGTTTCCGATTCCCTACGATTGCAGAGAAATATATTACTACCGAGGCAGCAGGTTTTCCTATTTTTCCAAATCCTGAGTTAGAATCAGAAACAGGTTGGAGTTCAGAAATTGGAATTAAACAGGGGTTTAAAATCCGTAACTGGCAAGGATATGTAGATGCCGCCGCTTTTCAAATGGAATATGAGAATATGATGGAATATGCCGTCAGTGCTGCCGTCATTAATGGGATGACACAAGTAGGTTTTCAAGCACAAAATATTGGCAATACCATCATTAAAGGATTAGATTTTAGTCTAGCAGGAGAAGGTAATTTGGGGACTATTCCATTGGCTATCTTAGCAGGCTACACCTATATTGATCCTAAATTCCAAGATTTCACAGATGGTATAAAAGCGCGCTCTAGCGCAGATTATAATATTTTAAAATATCGTTTTCAACATTCTGTAAAAATCGATGTGGAGACAGGTTTTAATAAATTTAAGATAGGTCTAGCACTTTTAAGAAATAGTAATATGGATGCGATTGATGCATTATTTGAAGATTTTGTTATCCCAGGTCTTAA
>CALJIY010000536.1 GCA_937973945.1 uncultured Saprospiraceae bacterium
ATTGGTTTGAGTCCGTTTGGAGGAGTCTGATAATATAGAATGTCGTAATACGGTTGATTTTTACGACTATGGGTCCGTAAACGTGCTAATCTGAACGGGGAATCACTCTTATACATATTGATACTTTAGGGCCGAGGAGAAATCCTCCTCATAAATAAAGCATTAATGTACAAAATCTTGAAAAACGGTCAAAATGAAAAAAGGTAACTACTTGGTTATCAAGCAATTACCTTTTTATAGGACTGTTGCGGAGGAGGAGGGATTCGAACCCCCGATAGCTTTCACTATGCTAGTTTTCAAGACTAGTGCATTCAACCGCTCTGCCACTCCTCCGAGTTTTATTTGGAATAATAGTGCCTATTGAGATACTATTTTATTCTAAATAAGTTGCAATGCGTTTTGCGAGTGCAAATGTATTTTTTTTATAGGACAATGTAAATAGCTAGGGAGAAATAATTAAAAAAAATATTTACTTCTTTTTTTAGAACAGAGAGTAGAGAGCAGAGAGTAGAGATAGATTTTGTTTAAAACATGACGAAATTTCATAGTTTTTTAAACGAGATCTATCTCCTGCTCTTGCTTCTCTGTTCTCTATTCTAAAACAGTGTCAAGTAGTGAACATCATTTACTACCCAAAAATTCCATTTCGAGACCAGGAATTTTCTCCATATCTTCTACCATCTCTAAATGTACCTTGGCAATCCCCGCTCTTAGTTGCGGCATTAGTTCTTTTGCATTCTTTTGAGGGATGGCTATATCCATTACTCCATTTGCACCTAAATCTTTTCGAAGGATCTTAAGTTTTAGCCTTTTTACAGTATTCATTACCTCAGTCATGATCGAATATTCAAAAGTGAGCCGATATATATCGGATACTGATTTTTCTATGATGGTAGCTTGTTCTAGCGCACCTGCGGCTGCTTTTTTATAGGCACTGATGAGACCAGAGGCGCCTAAAAGCGTTCCGCCGAAGTATCGAACGACAATGACAATGGTATTGGTGACATCAAAACTCCGCAGTTGGCCTAATATAGGCTTGCCCGCAGTGCCAGAAGGCTCCCCATCGTCATTTGCTCGATAATTGTTGTCATCAGTCCCTAAACGATAGGCATAGCAGTGGTGATTGGCCTTAGGATGTGCTTTTTTGACTTCCATTAGAGCTTGTTGCCATTCTTCCTCCGATTCTACGGAAAAACCATAGGTGATAAAGCGACTGGCTTTGACCGTATATTCTCCTATGACAGGTTCTTTAATTGTTTTAAAAGTATCTTTCATTATTTTCAATTTTCTGCAATCCTCGACTATCTTTGTGTGTAATTTTGTACCAATCTAGATTTACTATTCATACTGAACTAAACTACATGATTAACTATTCTGAAGCAACCATCCAGCACATCATTGCGCACAAAATTGGTAATAAAAATAGAGACGAAGGAGTCGTAGTCTCTGCTAGACCGATTCCAATAGACGAAGGCTTGGCAGATGTTTTGACCACTTACTTTCTGAAACCTTTTACGAAAGTATCGGAAACTTTTGAATTTGTGCCAACAGATGAACGTCGCTCCAATAAGCTGCAAGCTATTACGCAGGAGCTATTTGAAGCGCCACAAGACACCTTTTATGATAGTTCTGTAAAGGTATTAGAGCATTTATACGCACAATCTGACCATCCGCACATAAAGACAGGCGATTTATTTGTCGTTTTTTTCAAGGATATCCTATTGGGGGATGAGTTGAGTTCGGCTATTGGTATATTCAAAGCGGAAAGTAAAGAAGATTTTTTAAAAGTAACGCAAGACGCACAACAATTATTTATTAAAAAAGAGCTAGGAATTGGTCTTAGAAAGTTGGATAAAGGTTGTTTGATATTACAATCTGCCTTAGATGATGGCTCTACCGTATTAAGTGTTGATAATAATAGCTATGATGCCGAGTATTGGCTGTATCGGTTTTTGGATGTCCAATATGTACGGGATAATAACTTTACGACTAAGTCGTATGTGGAGATGTGTCAAGCCTATGCCAATGATGTAGTCAAAGAGAAAGAGGGCAAAAAAGAGCAGTTGGATTTTCTAAATCAATCTGTTCAGTATTTTGATGTCAACGAACGAGCGAGTGTAGAGGATTTTCAAGAAAGCTTGTTTAAAGAAGAAGCAACAAAGGAAGAATTTAAGGCCTATGTTGCTAATTATGAGGCAGATAAGGGTGTTGAATTATCAGATACGTTCTTAATTTCTAAATCTGCCTTGCAAAAGGAAAAGAGAAATATTAAGAATTATATCAATCTGGATACCAATATTCAGATTAAATTAGATTTCCGCAACCCAGAGTCTAGTAAGCATTTTATGGAAAAAGGATTTGATGAGACTAGGGGGATGAAGTACTATAAAGTCTACTTTAATGAGGAAATGGAATGACCGAAGTGTTGCGGAGCAAAAAAGATTCGGGGAATCTTTTTAACGAAGGGAACCGCGAAAGCGGGTGGGCAGGCTGTTGCGGAGCAAAAAAGATTCGGGGAATCTTTTTAACGAAGGGAACCGCGAAAGCGGGTGGGCAGGCTGTTGCGCAGCAAAAAAGATTCAGATGTAAAAAATCCGTGACTAACTAATTTCTAGTCACGGATTGATTAGTCACGGATTTTCCATCACACACATTAGGTTTCCACTAAATTGTAGTACAACTTCAACAATCGGGCGCTAAATAACCCCCACCGTTTTCACCGAAGTTCCCTTATTATAAACGTGGTTTACTTTGGGATATTTGTAACAATTATTGTTTTTATTCTGTTAAAACAAAATAATCTATTTTTTAATTGATTATCTTTATAATTAAAGTTTTGAATTACTATACGCTTTAAAGATTTTATTTACAAAACGAAAAGTCCAGTAAAGTAGAAAACTACTTACGGCAACTCACGATAGTATATGGTTAGAATAAAAAAATGCCTTCTAATTAAAAGTGTTTTTATAGCCAGTTTTCTTTTAATCTGGGGGAATGCTCTTTGCCTATGTGTTACGGATCCCCCCTCTGATTCCACAACGGTCAAAGAGAAAGACCATGATTTTGCCCTGCAAGGAGTAGATGGGCCTTACCTTTTCAAAGTAAAAAATAAATTAAGAGAAATACGAGTAGTTGGGACTAAGGATAACTACCAAATTGAAGAAAAAATCTATGCGTATAATTCTAAAGAAAAACATCTGAGGGAATTTACTTGCGAGGTAGAAAATGACGATAGAGATGCTTTTACTTTCCAACTAAGAAATAAAATACGAGCGCCCAAAACTACTTATAAACAACCCGAAAAAGTACTCGCTATTTCTGATATTGAAGGAAACTTCAATGCATTTTACAGTTTGTTAGTGGCAAATGGTGTAATGAATGAGGAATATAATTGGACCTATGGAGAAGGGCATCTAGTTTTGGTAGGCGATTTTGTAGATAGAGGAACGAATGTAACGCAATGTCTCTGGTTGATTTATAAGTTGGAGCAGGAGGCAGAAAAACATGGTGGCATGGTCCACTTTATTTTGGGCAATCATGAGGTCATGAATATTAAGGGGATGCCTAATTATGCAGATGATAAATACCTAAATTTGGCTCGCCGTTTATCTGGATATGAAGACCAGTCTAAAGCTTATGAATATTTGATGTCTGGTCGACGAGAGTTGGTCAAATGGATGAAATCTAAAAACGTAATTGAACGGATAGGTAATACGATATTTGTACATGGCGGATTAAGCTCAGAACTTAAGCAATCCCAACTATCTATTAAAGAGATTAATGAATTTCTACGAAAAAGGAAGTCTTCTAGTTTTTATGGTAATGAAAATGATGCTAACCTAACTAACTTTTTATTAGGGCCATTAGGTCCTTTATGGTATAGAGGCTATGTAGGTCGTTTTAAACAATACTATACAAAAGCGACGCCCAAAGAGGTAAAAAGTATACTCAAATTCTATCAAGCAGACCAGGTAGTCATTGGTCATACGGTCGTAAAAGAAGTGTCGTCTGACTATGATGGAATGGTTTATCGAATTGATATAGGATTCCCACCTACCAAATTTTCTGGACATGCAGAGGCCTTATTAATAGAAAAGGATCAATTCTTTAGAGTAAATGATAAAGGAAATAAGATATTTCTCAATTAAGATTATTTACCCTTCTCAACTAAGTACATGGATAAATTGCTAACAATATTAGCTAATGATAAGACGACGGAAGTAGCTGCTTTTTCTGATCGAGAAAACGAATTATGGATACGTAAGAAAGACTTGAAAGCAGCGACAGGATTTGAGCTAAAAGCGAGTGGGGCATGCTATGATCCGCTGCATATTTGTATACCATTAGAGGAGGGATTTACACAAATTCAATCTGGCGATACCTGGCTCCATATGTCTAAACTCTCTCAGAAGCTAGGACAAGCTTGTGTCGCTAATGAGGACCATACCGTTTGGAGTTTGGGATTGATTCCTGAGGCTAGGCAAGCCATGTTAGATTCTGCTATTGCTCCCGATTTTGAAATGGAAGACATCAATGGGGTGCCTATTCGCTTGTCTGATTTTAGAGGAAAGAAAGTGTTGTTGGTTACATGGGCTACTTGGTGTGGTTGCCGATTTGATGTGAAAAAATGGCAGGAACTATACGAAGAATTAAAGGACCCTAATTTTGAAATTATCTGTGTGGCAGAAGATTCTCAAGGAGCGGCAGTTGCTAAGGAATGGTTTGTCAATGCCAAAGCGACTTATACTTGTATCATTGATACGACTCATAAGATAAGCACTCTTTTTGGTTGGGTCAATGTGCCAACTGGTGCATGGATTGATGAAGCTGGAATCATCGTTCGGGTTAATGAAGCTGCTTACGCGGCAGAGTATGAAATTGTGGATGAGGTCCGTTCCACCAAATTCAAGTTTGGCAATTATACTTTTGCGAATGCCACTAAAGAATGGGTGCGGAATGGATTGTCAGAAAAATTAAAACAAAGCAAAGAAAAATTAAGTGCCAATACTAGATCTACTTCCGCAGATGATTTGTTAGCAGATGCTTATTTTAAAATGGGACTTTATTTTCAAGAAAGACAAGCAGAAGCGCAGGCTAAAAAATACCTAACAATAGCACAGGATCTAGCACCTGACAATTGGAATATTCATCGACAAAGCTGGACATTTAAAGGTACTGAATATGCTACGCAACAATGGCGAGAACGTACAAAAGCCAAATATCTTAAGGATAGAAGTTGGAAATATTATGAACCATTAGATTTTCGTCCTAAATAGATAATACCTGCCACCCACCTACTCAAGCGGCAGATGCCTAATAAAAAAAATAATCATTAAATAATCTTGCACTCCTTTCCAATATAATTCCTTTCTTTGTTTAGAATAATCAATTTCTTGAACCCCAGTGGTTGGACAAAATAACAAGGAAGTGTTAGCATGACTGCTTTCAAAATTAAGTTACCATTGTCTGGCTACGTATAATTTAAATACGTGTATTTAATCGGATATGATATAGGAAGTTCCTCTATTAAAGTGGCATTAGTAGATGCGAAATCTGGAGAAACTATTAGCGTAGTCCAAGCTCCTGAAACAGAGATGGAAATTATAGCTAAGCAAACTGGTTGGGCAGAGCAAGAACCTGCCGTATGGTGGAAGCATCTTTGCGCTGCCACTAAAAAAATATTGGCTGCCACTAATATTGATCCAGAATTAATTCGAGGCGTTGGGATAGCTTATCAGATGCACGGGCTAGTAGTAGTTGATAAAAACCAACAGGTACTTCGACCTGCCATTATTTGGTGTGACAGTCGAGCCGTGCCTATTGGAGATCAAGCTTTTCAAGAATTGGGGGAATCTACTTGTCTAAATAATTTCCTGAATTCTCCTGGCAATTTTACTGCTTCCAAACTGAAATGGGTTAAAGATAATGAACCAGCTATTTATCAAAGAATTGATAAAATGATGTTGCCTGGTGATTATATTGGGATGAAACTGACTGGACAAATATGTACTACGCCTTCTGGCCTTTCGGAAGGCATTTTATGGGATTTTCAAAAGGGAAGTATTGCTACTGATTTATTAGACCACTATGGCCTCAAAGAGGAACTTATACCAACTATAGTACCTACCTGTTCCAATCAAGGAACCGTCACAGCAGAAGCTGCTAAAATGACAGGTCTACCTGTTGGCATTCCAATTACCTATCGTGCAGGAGATCAACCCAATAATGCCTTATCCTTGAATGTATTAGAACCTGGCGAAATTGCAGCAACTGGTGGTACCTCCGGCGTAGTTTATGGGGTTATAGATAAAGCAGTGTACGATAAAGCATCTAGAGTCAATAGCTTTGCTCATGTTAATTATACAGAAGATCAGCAAAGAATTGGGGTCTTGTTATGTATTAATGGTGCAGGTATTCAATATAGTTGGATGAAGCAACAAATTGCTAATGACAATGTTAGTTATTTGGATATGGAACAGATGGCTAGTAGTGTGCCCATAGGGTCTGAAGGCTTGCGCATACTACCCTTTGGTAATGGGGCAGAACGAATGTTGTCGAATGAAAGTATTGGTGCTCAAATAAATAACCTGCAATTTAATCGACACAAGCAAGCACACCTATATCGAGCAGGCTTAGAAGGAATTGCCTTCTCTTTTGTCTACGGCATACAATTGTTAAAGGACATGGGGTTTGATATAGATGTGATGCGTGTAGGGAATGATAACTTATTTCAATCAAAAGTCTTTGCTGCTACTATTGCCAATTTAGTTGATTGTAAAATCACTATAGTTGAAACGACTGGCGCAGCAGGCGCAGCAAAAGCAGCGGGTTTGAAAACTGGATTTTATAAAACATTAAAAGAAGCCATTGGGAGCAATGGAGAAGTGATGACCTACCATCCAGAAAAAAATGAGGCATATGAAAAAGCCTATCAAATGTGGAAATCGGATCTAGAGCATTTGATGGGTAAAGGCAAAGTTGATTAATCTAATTAATTGAATAATATTTTGAGTAACGTTTATTAAACTTTCAAAGTTTAGTAAACGTGCCTAAAAACGAAAACCAGACATGGCAAGAAAATCAAAAATCTCCGTCGTAACAGGAAGAAAAGAATACTTCAAAAATATTGGTAAAATAAAATATGAAGGTCGAGAATCAGACAATCCGCTAGCCTTTAAATGGTATAAGGAAAATCAAAAAGTTGGCGGCAAAACAATGAAAGACCACCTTCGTTTTGCGGTGGCGTATTGGCATACCTTCTGTGGAGATGGTAGTGATCCTTTTGGAGCGCCAACCAAAATATTTCCTTGGTCCAAATCCAGCGATCCGATTAGAAATGCTAAGGATAAAATGGATGCAGCCTTTGAGTTTATTACGAAAATGGGTATTCCGTATTACTGTTTCCATGATGTGGATTTAGTGGATGAGGGAGATACTTTAATTGAGTCTACGAAGCGATTGGAAAAGATCACGGCGTATGCGGCTACCAAGCAGAAGGAGTCCGGCGTAAAACTATTATGGGGCACAGCCAACCTGTTTTCTAACCCTCGCTATATGAATGGCGCAGCTACCAATCCTGATTTCGACGTAGTGGCCTATGCAGGAGCAACGGTAAAGAATGCGATTGACGCAACGATAAAATTAGGCGGAGAAAATTATGTGTTTTGGGGAGGACGAGAAGGCTATATGTCTTTATTGAACACCAATATGAAAAAGGAATTAGACCATATGGCGCAGTTCTTACATATGGCTAAAGATTATGCGCGTAAAAATGGTTTTAAAGGCAGTTTCTTTATAGAACCTAAACCAGCAGAGCCTTCCAAACATCAATATGATTATGACGCGGCAACAGTCGTTGGGTTTTTACGACAATACGATTTGTTGGATGACTTCAAACTTAATATAGAAGTAAATCATGCTACATTAGCCCAACATACTTTTCAGCACGAGCTACAAGTCTCGGCAGATGCAGGGGTATTAGGCAGTATTGATGCCAACAGAGGAGACTATCAAAATGGCTGGGATACGGATCAATTCCCTAATAATATCACGGAATTGACACAAGCCATGTTAGTAATTTTAGAGGCTGGAGGCTTGCAAGGTGGCGGCGTCAATTTTGATGCAAAGACTAGAAGAAACTCTACGGATTTAGAAGATATTTTCTATGCACATATCGGCGGTATGGACATCTTTGCTAGAGCTTTATTAATCGCAAATGACATACTAGAAAAATCGACTTATCAGGAGTTGCGAAAAGCCAGGTACAGTTCTTTCAATAGTGCTAATGGTAAAGCTTTTGAGGCAGGGAAATTGAGTTTGGAGGATTTATCAGAAATCGCTCTAAAAAAGAAATTGCCAAAAGTTAGAAGTGGACAGCAAGAATTATTTGAGAATATTATTAATCAGTATATTTGATTTACTCGTTTTAAATTGAGGTTGACCGCCGTCCGATGAGCAGGTTTTCATTGCCATCGGACGGCGGTAGTGGTATGCGACATAAAATTGTACAATTTTGTGTCGCATGCCACGGTAGCCATCCGACGGCAAATTTGCAACAAAGTGTAATGCCAAGTAGCTTCGTGTCTTTGTGGCAAAATTGACCCGTAGCAGAAAAATGAATACGGTATGATAGCAAATAAAACAATCAATTGGGGAATAATAGGTTTAGGGAATATAGCAAATCATTTTGCCAAAGACCTAGCCTTGGTGCCCAATGCCAACTTAAGAGCAGTAGCGTCAAGAACAAAGCAAAAGGCAAAAGAATTTGCCAAAGTACATCATGCTGAGAAAGCGTACGGAAGTTATAAAAAGCTCTTCAAAGATGATTCAATTGATATCATTTACATAGCCACACCACATGATTCGCATGCATCCTTATCTATTGCTGCTATGAAAGCAGGAAAGGCTGTCCTTTGCGAAAAGCCCCTAGCTGTCAATACAAAGCAGGTCAAAAAAATGATTAAAACGGCTAAGAAGAAGCAGGTTTTTATGATGGAAGCTTTTTGGTCTAAATTCAATCCCTCGGTAAAGCAATCTATTGATTTAGCTAAAAATGGTCGAATAGGAGCGGTGAATTATGTGAATGTAGATTTCTGTTTTCATAAAGAGGCACCAGCTGAAAGTCGAATGTTCAATTTAGATTTAGCTGGAGGGGCTTTATTAGATGTTGGGGTATATCCTGTTTTTTTAGCTTATTCCATTTTTGGAAAACCAAATAAGATCTTAGCGACAGCCCGCTTTCATGAAACTGGGGCAGATATTCAGACGGCAGCTATTCTAAAATACAAAAAAGGAATAGCTAATGTGTTTTGCGGTTTTGCTTCAGAATCAGACACCATAGCCAAAATATATGGCACAAAAGGTCGAATTTATATCGATTCTCGATGGCATGAGGCGCAGAGTTATAGAATAGTTGATGGATCAGGAAGTAATCAAAAGCAGGAGATTAAAGTGAATCCAACTAGAGGTAAAGGTTTCACTTATGAAATTGAGGAATGTATGAAATGCCTCAACGACGGTCAATTGGAAAGCGACCTATGGTCTCATAAAAACAGCTTGGAATTGATCACTATTATTGATGAAATAAGAGCGCAATGTGGATTGAAGTACCCTTTTGAATAAGAAAATATGTTTAGACATACTCTTAAAAGAAAGTAAGCCGTGAGAAGGATCCACGGCCTACTTTACTATAGTAATAAGGTTTTTTACTCCACTCATAGTAATTGTTTAGCCTAGCAAATTTAAAGGAGTATAATTAGTAGAAATCATTTGCAATCTAGTAAAACAATTAGATAGATTTTTTACTACTCTCTAGGACTTATTTAGTGGGTTCGGAAAACGCTTAAAAAACCATTTGGTTTCAAGGGGGATTTCTCTCACTAAGTATTTTATCTTATTAAATTAAACCTTTTTGTTAATTCATCTTTCATAGTTCTGCTAAATGGAACTTCATGGTTTCCAAGAAAGATTTTATTGTTCGCCAAATCAATGGAAGTTAGATTATCTAAATTTACTAGATAGCTTCTGTGTACCCTCATAAAATTAAATTCTGAAAATAATTCTTCCATCTGACTTAGATTACTCGTATTTATATATTTTCCTTCCTCAGTAATCGTATACGTATAATTACTCTCAGCCTGTATGTATATAATACTGTTGATGTCAACCTTTTCAAATCTTCCTTTCTTTTTAAAAAAGAAAAACCGATTGTCTACGACAGTAGATCCATTTTCAATGTTTTTATCAGTGGATGGACCAGGTTCAAAACTGGCCTGATAAACTCTTAACATTTGATCTAATTTGTTCATAATTTTTGTTTTGGAGTTAAAGAATTAAGGTAACTACGTTAAAAAGAGTTCGTGTGTAAGGATTTATTGTTTTCACTTGTTACACAAATATCCGTAATAACGAGGTAACAAATGGAGAACTATGTCGCAAATAGGAGGATTTATGTCGCAAATAGGAGGACATAAGTCGCATGTCGCATCTGAATTGTGACAAATTTGTTACCAATGCGTACTTTTCTGTTACCACGGTTAAGATTATTCGATAGCTTTTGGAAAGTGATTTTCCGTCCACCGTCTAAAGCCTAGTGTAGAACAAGTTGGCTTTTTATTAGGGTTTTATAAGTATTTTATGTGATAATGTCTTACAAATTTATAGCATGTTTAAGTGGGAAATGGGTCACTATAGGTGGAAAAATCGGTCAATTGGATAGAAAAATCGGACATCATTTCTAAGAGACACCCTGAGATACTTCTTTACCTACCTACTTTTGGGTAGCTACTTCACTAGGCGAGTAGCCAAATCGCTCTTTAAAACGTCGAGAAAAGTATTTTTCATCAGAGAATCCTACCTCATTTGCCACATGACTTATCTTAATTGGCCCTTTTTTTAGTAATTCTAAACTATAATCGAGTCGATAGTTACGAATAAACCCACTTGGTGCCAGACCAGTTAATGCTTTAATTTTCCGATGCAATTGAGAACGGCTAATGAATAGTTGTTTAGAGATGCTGTCTATTGATAATTGATCTTCAGCCACATTTTTGGCTATTAAATTGGTAAAACGCTCTAAAAACTGTTGATCTAATTCTTTAATTGCTTTAGGGGAAGTTTCTTTAGGGCCTTTTGAAGCAATATTCTTTTTTGCCGCCGATGTATTTAATCGAGTCAAGTCCATATTACTGTACTTGTCTTGTAGTTTTTTCCTTAATTCAATTAATTTTTTTATCCTAACCAGCAACTCCTCGGAGTAAAATGGCTTGGTCAGATAGGCATCTGCTCCGGTTCTCAATCCTTTTATTTTGCTTTCTATTGCAGACTTTGCGGTCAACAGAATAATTGGGATATGCGCCGTTAATTCTTCATGTTTGAGCGTATTGCACAATTCATACCCATCCTTGACGGGCATCATAATATCTGATATGATCACATCTGGAATGTGTTTCTTTGCCATATCTATGCCTTCTGCTCCATTTTCAGCCTCCAATACTTTGTACTGATCTTCTAAGGATTGTTTGATGAAATCTCTTAATTCAGGATTATCTTCTACTAAAAGTACTAATGGAGGTTCTATTGATACGGAGTTGAAGCTATGGACTAGATTAGTACTTGGTATAGCTGAGCTAAGTGGTTCAGAAGATAACTCTGGTGATTTTTGTCCTGAAGAATAACTTGCTGTTAAATCTAATTCGTACATCAGTGGTAAAGTCACATAAAAGGTACTGCCTTTATTAATAGTACTATTTACGAGGATAGTCCCGTCTAATAATTCTATTAATTCTTTAGTGAGCGCTAATCCAATTCCAGTACCAGTGACGCTTTTTGTGGTGGCACTATCTGCTTGATAAAATCGATCAAATATAAAAGGTAGTTGCTTTTTTGCGATTCCTATGCCTGAGTCTTCTACGATTAAACTTAATTGGGTATCCTCTTGTAGGGTTTTGATGGTTAATATAATGGTACCTTCTTCAGTGAATTTGAAGGCATTAGATAACAGATTATTTAAAATTTTCTCTACTTTTTCTTTATCAAAATAGCATTCTTCTAGCTTGGCTTGTTTAACTACAAAACGAATTCCTTTATTTTTGGCTATTGATTGAAAAGAATTGATAATAGGTTCTATGGTGGTATAGAGATCTCCTTTTCTTAAGTTGACGGACATTTTTTTATCTTCCAACTTTGATAGGTCCAATAATTGATTGACTAAGCCGAGCAGTTGTTGGCTATTTTTTTCGATTAATTGTATATTTTTTTCTTCTTTGGTTCCCTTCCAATTCTTTAATAATTGTCTAGCTGGTTCAATGATTAAGGTTAAGGGCGTTCTAAACTCATGGGTGATATTGGAGAAAAAACTAGTCTTGAGACGATCTAATTCCGCCAGCCTTTCTGCCTCTTTTTGTTCATAGGCTAGTTGATTATTTAGTTTTATTCGCCTGATTTGATTAAAATATAACCATAAAATAGTCCCTATACTAGCCATCAAATAAAGAAGATAGGCTGACGTCGTTTTCCACCAAGGCGGCAACAAATGAATATCTATTTTTGCGCCAGTTTCATTCCAGACACCATCCGCATTGCTAGCTTTTACTTGGAAGGTGTATTTTCCTGGGGACAAACCAATATATCGGGCATTTCTTTCTTTACCTACTTGGATCCAGTCGTCATACAAGCCAAGCATTCTATAACTATAATTTTTTGCTTTAGGATTGTCATAGTGAAGTCCTACGTAATTAATTTCAAAGGTGTTTTGATTAGGTTGTAGGGTAATGGATGCTTTAGGATTTAAAACAGTGACTTTTTCGGAGTCAATTGATTCTTTAGATTCGAGTGTGATTTTTGTAATCTGAAGGGTAGGTAGGGTTGTATTACTTTTAATGCTTTCAGGTGAATAATGATATAAACCTTTAGCCCCACCTACTAATATTTCTCCCCAGCTAGTTTGCATGACAGGACCAGCATGATATTCATTTAACTCAATTCCATTGTTCTTTCCATATAGATTAAATTTGTCAGATTCAATATGGTATTTACCAATACCGTTGGGCATGCTTAGCCATAAATTTCCTAATGCGTCTGGTAATATATTGGATATTTTAATGCTTTTTAATTGCTTGATCGCTCTGAGTTTAGATGTGGTTTGTGAGTTATTATCCACTAAATGTAAACCACTTTTGGAGCCTACCCACAAAAGATTTTCGTTTTTATCTTTGGCCATACTATAGACTAACTCTTCTTTGAGGATCGCCATTGATTTTGGTTCCTCTTCTGGAAGGATCTGTACCGATAAATCTACTGTATACATACTATTTAGATTTCCAGCCAAAACCATTTGCTGCTTATTGCTAAGCATAGAATGAGCGCCTTCAATGAGCAAATCAGATAGAGTGGGATAATAGACCAGCTGATGTGTTTTGATGAAATATCTATAGATTCCTACATTATTACTAATCCAAATCGTACCCAATTCATCTTTTTGTATATCTCTAATAAAGCTACCCTCTAAGCTATTATTTTTAGGTAGAAAGTCAGAAATAGCTTGTTCGGTATTTAAATCATACAAAAATACACCACCTTGATTTAAGCCAATCCATAGTCTGTTTTTTTCATCAATCACTAGGCTGACGATGTCTTTTTTTATTTTTATATTGGTTGATATAGGAGTTAGGGTATTTGCCTTTTTATTCCATTTGTATACATCCCCTTTGTTTGTACCTATAAAGATATTTTGCTGGTGATCCTCCACAAAAGCTGTCGCCTCTAGCTCGTTCGGTAATGGAAAAAAATTAAAGGGTCCCGTGGAAGGATTCAGTTTATAAATTCCATCCTTCCAAAATCCAACCCATAAGGCATTAGAATTATCGCAGAATAGATAGCCTGCATAGTTAGAAGAAAAAGGGTATTTGATTAAGTCATAATTAGCTGGAGAAGCGGACTTAACTAATTGACTCAAACCATTTAAATAGGCGGTCATCCAGATGGTGCTATCTGGTTTTTCTAATACCCTTACTTTATGGTTAATAGCTGAATTTTGATAAACGGGTTTGAATTTAGCCGTATCAGCGTCTGGAGAATAGGATTCTAATAATAATTCATATTTTTTTGATGCTGGATTTAATTGGTGACCTGCAAACCACATAGTTCCATCCTTTTTTGATAGAATAGAACTGACAAAATCTAAACTACTATACTGATGATGCAAATGTTGAATAGTAACAGTAGAATCAGCCGTATTTATAAAATCTAAGCCTCCCGAACTGGCAACCCATAATTGCTGTTGGTCATCTATATGCAGGTCAATTATAGTACTACCAGATACATATTTAGTGGAGTCAACAGTAGGTAAATATTGATTGACCCATTCATGTTTAGTTGATTGGAAGTTGAAAATTTGTATCCCCCACAACTCCGGATAAGCTGGAATTCCCCCCTTTTTCATATTATAAGGTTCAGGTATTCTGGGAACTTCCCAATCCTCGTAATGATGGTGTTCGTTGGTTTGATAATGTAGCTGATAAGTTCCTGCCTCTAAAGTGATTAATTCAATATTTCTTCGGTTGCAAGGGTGATCACTCCTGTTATAAATGCTGGTGGCAGTATAGGTATTAGAATAGTCCATTTTCCATACGGTCCTACCGGCAGCATTAGTAATCCATCCATAATCAACTAAACCTTTTTCTTGGCCGCCATATTCTCCTGTTCCTTGAACGACTAGTGTTGTTTGAGTAGGAATAGAAAATGTTTGCTGCTTTTTAACTTGTTTACCACTTTTAGAAATACCAGCCAAAAGGCTTTTTGAATTGAGTGCTTGATGTAGAGTGTTTAGGAGTGTGTCTGGATAAGCCTTTGCCGGAAAGTGTGTATAAAAGAGGTCCTCTTTCTGGAAAGTACTATTTGGGCTGCTTATCTTATATAGCCCATTCGTGGTACCTACCCAGATATTTCCATGAAGGTCCTCTTTAATAGTATTGACATAATTATCTATCTTAATATTTCCGATAGGTGGGAAATTTAGGAAAGTTTCTGTGCTTGGATCAAAACGCTGTAATCCTTCAAGCATGGTTCCTATCCATATATAACCATTGCTATCCTCGTATAAAGACATGACATAATCACTGACTAAGGTATTTTCAGGATTTTCTTTATCTTGTCGGTAGGTTTTAAATTCATACCCATCATATCTACTGATTCCTCCAAAACTACCAATCCATATATATCCATTTTTGTCTTGGATGATGGCATTAGCACTATTAGCGGGCAATCCATCCTTTACAGAAATTAATTCAAAGTGAGTTTGATTAGATAATATGTGTTCTTGTCCCAAGACGTAAATACTTGAGAATAAGAAAAGTAAAAGAAATTGTATATTTATTAGTCTACTCACTAAGAATAATTGACTGTAATAGTATTTATTCTAAATAAAATCGTTTGGCAAAATTTGAATGCTGAAAATCAAAGAGTTAGGGAGATTCAAAATTCAAGAATTATCATTCAGAATTAAGTCTAATAGTTGCTATTATATTTTTATAAGAATGAATATTAGATGTTTTAGATTTAGGTAGATAATTAACTAGAGGATTTAGTTTTAGGAAAGTTGTATATAAGAAAAAACTTTGGAAAATTTTCTTTTTAACATAATTGCTAGAGATTCTAGTTGGTAAATTTTATCCTTTACAAGGATAAGTAATTTGCTCAAAAAAAAAAAGAAATTGCCTCGCTTTGAGTTAATTTTTATTTATTATATTTAACAATTAAGCACATTTAAAATATTTTTTTAATAATTAAGCTTACTGGCTTTTTACTTTTAACACTTGATCTATGGATTTTGTACACAACAAAATGTGTTTATTTAAATTTTGAATATGAAAAAAATACTTATTTTAATAGCAGTATTGTGCTATCATACCTGTCTTTTTGCCCAAGAAAAAAAGAAAACGGAGTGGGATGTAAATAATCCATCGGGTGAAGGATGGAATTGGAAAGAGGTCAACTTTACGACTGATGAAGGAACTTGGATGAATTTGGATATTAGTCCAGATGGCAAGACGATTATCTTTGATATGCTAGGAGATATCTATAGGATGCCAATAAGTGGTGGTAAGGCCAAACCTATTCGCACTGGTATAGCTTGGGAGGTACAACCTCGATTTAGCCCAGATGGAAAACGTATATTATTTACGAGTGATGCAGGAGGTGGTGATAATATATGGGTGATGGATCAAGATGGCGAAAATGCTCGGCAAATCACCAAAGAGGATTTCCGTTTA
>CALJIY010000537.1 GCA_937973945.1 uncultured Saprospiraceae bacterium
TTAGTTTTACTTCCCCTGTTTCTTTATCAATTTCTACAATAGCTATATGGCAACCGAACGGATAGGTAAAGTTGGCAGGATCATAAAAACTAGAAAAATCCAAACCTGGTTCCAAACCTTCTGGATAGTTATGTGGTACATAAGCCGTCAAGGATACATCTCCGAATGCAACGGATTTGTCGGTACCTTTTACTGTCCACTTACCATCTGCATAATCCAAATCATCTGGGGATGCTTCTAATAAATGGGCAGCCACTTTTGCTCCTTTTTCTAGGACTTTATCAATAGATTTTACGATGGCGCTTCCTCCTACAGCTAAACTTCTAGAACCATAGGTTCCCATACCAAAGGCTACGGTATCAGAATCTCCGTGGATGATTTCTACATCCTCTATAGGAATCCCCATTCTATCAGCTACGACTTGGGCAAAGGTGGTTTCATGCCCTTGTCCATGCGAATGCGAACCTGTATATACACTCACCTTACCTGTAGGATGTACGGTGACTTGAGCAGATTCAAACAATCCAGCTCTAGCACCTAAAGCACCTACAACGGCAGACGGCGCAATACCACAAGCCTCGATATAAGTAGAGAAACCGATTCCTAATAATTTATTACTATCTTTTTGTTTAGCTTGCTCTTCTCGGAAGGCCTTATAGCCCACCATTTCTAAAGCTTTTTCTAAAACAGGTTCATAATTTCCACTATCATATTGTAGTGCCACTTGTGTTACATAACCTTCTTGTTCTACACCATCGAATGCTGGAATAAAGTTTTTCAATCTTAATTCCGCAGGATCCATATCCATTTCTAGAGCCGCCAAGTCAATCAACCTTTCTAATAGAAAAGTTGCCTCTGGTCGACCTGCACCTCTATAGGCATCTACTACATTAGTATGGGTGAAAACGGCATTGACATCTACATTGATTTTTGGAGTCGTGTACAAACCTTGAAGAAGGGTCCCATGTAAATAAGTAGGAACAGCTGGCGCAAAAGAGGATAAATAGCCGCCCATATTCGCATAGGTATAGGCTTGTAATCCTACAATTTTTCCATCCTTATCAAAACCCATTTTCGCATTGGTGTAATGATCTCGACCATGTGCATCGGTCAAGAATGCTTCACTTCTATCAGAAGTCCATTTGACAGGGCGCTCTAATGCTTTAGTACACCAAATCATTAAAGCCTCTTCTGCATAATGGAATATTTTACTGCCAAAACCACCTCCTACATCAGGACCAACAACTCTCATTTTATGCTCTGGAATACCCAAAACGAAAGCACACATTAATAAGCGAATCAAATGCGGATTCTGCGTAGTCGTATATAAGGTGTATTTGTCATAAGCCGTATCATAGACACCGATGGCACTCCTAGGCTCCATCGCATTTGGAACGACTCGTTGATTAACAAATTCTAATTCTGTTACATGCGCTGCACCAGCTAATGCCGCTGCTACTTCCTCTTTTGGATTACCCAATTCCCAATCAAAAGCAAGATTGTTGGGTACATCATCGTGTACTAGGGGAGCGCCCGCTTCCATTGCCTTCTTAGGACAAGTAACGGCAGCGAATATTTCATAATCTACATCAATTAACTCTGACGCATCTTTTGCCTGTGCATAAGTTTCTGCGATAACGACAGCTACACCATCTCCCACATGCCGTACCTTATTTCTGACTAATAATGGATGTGGTGGTTCCTTCATTGTATCTCCATTCTTAAAATCTACTTGCCAACCACAAGGAACACCAGCAATCGCTTCTGGTATATCTGCACCTGTAAATACTGCCACTACACCAGCTGCCTCTTTAGCCGCTGCAGTGTCAATACTATTGACTTTGGCATGTGCATAAGGGCTTCGGAGAATATAAGCATACGACATATTGTGCAGCTTAATATCGTCCGTATAATTTCCTTGACCCGTAAGAAAGCGTTTATCTTCGAGTCGTTTGATGGACTTACCTATATATTTTGTCATCTAAATTATTTTTTTAAGTAATAGGTAAGAAGTAAAAGGTAATAAGTCTTGTTGATTCTTGTTACTTATTTAATGTGTACCTAATGACTATTTTCTATTACTCTTATATTTTTTGAACTTGATTTTGTAGTAGTTTTATTCCAAAATCTAAGAAGCATATAATCCATTTATAATGATTGATATGTCTTCCTATAAATTTGAGAATAGTTAATCGTAAAAGTGTAGCAAGAAAGAAATGTCAGCAGGCTACTAGCCCACCTATTACCTATTACTTCCTACCTATTACCTACTAAGTCGCCTCCTGCATAACCTTAGCAGCATGCTGTATAGAGCGCACGATATTGTGATAGCCCGTACATCGACAGAAATTACCTTCTAAGGCTTCTCTAATTTCATGCTCAGAGGGGTTGGGATTATTTTTTAATAAATCAGTTGCCGTCATCATCATTCCTGGTGTGCAGAAGCCACATTGCAAGCCATGTTCTTCCTTGAATCCTGCTTGGATTGGGTGTAACTCTCCATTGCTAGCTAAGCCTTCTACAGTGGTGATTTCACAACCATCTGCCTGCACAGCCAGCATGGTACAAGATTTTACGGCTTTACCATCTACATGTATGGTGCAGGCACCACAACTGCTGGTATCACAACCTACATGGGTACCAGTTAGGGATAGATTTTCTCTTAGAAAATGAACTAGTAGATCCCTACTTTCCACCGTAGCGGTATGGGTTTTACCATTCACTTTAACTGAAATGTTATTCGTCATATTAATTGGGTTTTAAGTGATGAGTTTTGACTATGATATTAGTGAAGTTGATTTAATTTTTACGAAACGACTTCTTCTGCAATATGGGCTTCCAATGCGGAGAATACTTCTTTGGTAATCACATTGGCTACACCCGACAACACACGCTGTCCAGTACGAGCGATGACACCAGAGAGATCGGCTTTGCCATCAAAAGCTAAAAGCGTACTATTTTCTCCTTGCTCAGATAGTTGCATATCCACTTTTACTTGAGCATTTCCAATTTTACTTAATTGCTCCATTTGGATAGTAAAGGAAGTGGGTTCTTGTTTATTGATTACGGCCATGTTCCCTGTGAAGGAACTTTTTACGGGGCCAATTTTAATTTTTGAAATGGATTTGAATTTATCATCGCCAAGTGGCTCTAGTTGAGAAATGCCAGGTGTGATTTTAGCGAGTACTACAGGGTCCATTAAATAATTCCATAGTTGTTGAATATTTACGGAAAATTCATGTGTTCCTTTTACGATCATTTGTTTAGAATATTTGTCGATTGAAGTAGATAAGTGATTTTAGGATTGAATATCGTAAATATACTTAAATTATTTTAAGAATATACTTATTGTTTCAAGTTACTGTTTTTTGTCAAAATTTTATATTGCAGTTTCAATAAATACCTTTTTTAATAGTTTTTGTATAAATAACAATTTGAATACATTGTTAAATGCAGAGTGCTTTATACCATTCACCGAACTACTGGACATGAGCAAAGAACAGAGACAGATTTTGTTTGCAAATAACAAAATTTCGTCTTTCCCTGCCTGTGTGCCTTGGCAGGTAGGTCTGAACGAAATACGTCTCTATTCTCTCTTCTCTGCTCTCTGTTCTAATTCAATATCCAGTAGTGTGACCATTCCCTCTTTGTCGGATTAATCCTTGGCTTTATCTAAATATCTAGGCTAAGGTTTAAAGGACTTACTAGCTTAGTATTTTTTTAGCATAAATCCGTTGAATCATGAATCAGAAATATTGTTTTGTCCTATTATTAATACTGTTAGTACAATCTTGTAGTACTGTTAATTCTGAGGAAAGTAGATATGCGCTTCTTGTCTCTAAAGAAAATCAAGTAATTCAAGAAACCTATACAAATGGAGCCAATCCAGCATCGCTGCACAATATTCAATCTTTAACAAAAAGCTTAATGAGTATATTGATAGGGATTGCCATTGATAAAGATTTTATTTCTAGTGAATCTGAAACAATTGACCAATATTTTCCAAAGGAGTATGATGCATTAAAGGAGGAACAGAAGAAAAAAATTAGAATTATAGATTTATTAAATCAGACCTCTGGCTTATCGTGGAATGGATATTTGGAGCATGAGGAATGGCGAAATAGTCCTGATCAAATAGGATATGTACTTCAAAAAGAATTGGAAGCGGAGCCGGGGACAACTTATAATTATAATTCAGGAGCAACCCACTTGCTCTCTGTAATACTTAGTCGGGCTACGGGGAAAAGTACCTTAGCTTTTGCTAAAGAATATTTATTCGACCCTCTTGAAATGACTAGCCCTCAGTGGGAATTGCGAAACGATGGCTATTATGATGGTTCAGGCTTGGGATTGAGCATGAGGACTAAAGATTTATTATCATTGGGGCAACTGCTAATGCAGAATGGACAATGGAATGGGCAGCAAATAATTTCTAAAAACTGGGTGCTAAAAATGTTTGATGCTACCCACAAATCAAAAACAAGATGGGGGATCAGAAAGTCTACCCATGGCTACTGTTGGTATCAAGCAACACTTAATGGAGCACTGATTAATTATGGAATGGGATATGGTGGACAATTTATTATTTTAGTGCCTTCAAAAGAAGTAGTGATGGTAGTCAATCATAATCATGATACACCAGATGGCTTAGATCAGCAGATAGATTTTTTAAATAATAAATTGCCAGACTTATTAGAAGCAATCAACTAATTTTATGAAAAAATACCAATTAGCAGAAATTAATGTAGCCCGAATGAAAGGCGTAAATATCGACGATCCGATCATGAAAGAATTTGTCGATAATTTAGATGTTGTTAATACCTTAGCTGAAAATAGTGAAGGCTTTGTCTGGCGATTAAAAGAGGAGAACAACAATGCAACCAGTCTGAATCCATATGATGATGAACAAGTTATTATCAATGTATCTGTTTGGGAATCAGTAGAAACCTTAGAGCAGTATGTTTTTAAAACCTTTCATAGTGAATTTCTAAAAAGACGAAAAGAATGGTTTCATAAATATGGTCAAGTGCATACGGCAATGTGGTGGATAGAAGCTGGAAAATTTCCAACTGTAGAAGAAGCAGTAGCAAAATTAGCAGCTTTACAAAAAGATGGGGCTACTCAAGAGGTGTTTAATTTTAAGGATCGTTTTTCTCCACCTGTTTAAAGTAGAATCCTTTGAAAGTATATAAACCGAACATAGTCCAAGATCTAGAATCTTTCTATGGACCACTGCTTTATAATTACGAGCAATATCCTAATGTAGTAGATCATTTTGCTCAACTAGCTTTACGCATGTGGGAAGGCGTACAGGTAGGTTATCCTGCCATTTTTTCAGAGATCAATAATTACAATAAAAACTACTTGGGAGTTCCAATCGCCCAACTAATGAATAAGGCATTAACGCTTGAAGATTGTTACGAAACGGTTGCGCACCAATATGGCTTTGAGAGTTGGACAAAATTAAAAGCTAATAAACAACTGTATTACGATATCGAGTTTGAACAAGC
>CALJIY010000538.1 GCA_937973945.1 uncultured Saprospiraceae bacterium
GAAGCATCTGAAGGTGTGAGCGTTAGGAAAAGACCATTGATGGCTACATGAATATGGGTGGTGTCTATACAACCCCCATCATCTGTAACGGTAAGAGAATAAATTCCCGTAGCCATTGTATCTACATTTGCTATGGTAGGATTTTGATCGGTAGATGTAAAGCTATTAGGTCCAGCCCAGCTAAAAGAATAGGGAGCAAGACCACCACTTACATTTACCGTTAAGTTTAGATCTTCTCCATCACAAGGGGTATTTGCTGTTGGTATGGCTTCAGGTGGTTCGCAGCCTCCTTCACCGCCAAAAGCAAAGTCAAAATTGTGATCATTTTCACCAAAACTTTTCGTCGCTATAGCACCAGCAGCATTACCTGGATTATCGTAAGCGTTATTGTCTCGGATGCCTCCAGTCGTCCCTTGATTTTGAGTAGGGGAAAGTAAATGATTGGCATAACCCAAGGCATCGCGTTGCGCAATTAACCCTGCATCGTTTGCCCAATCAGGAATGCGAACTTGATAAAAAGTATCCGGGAGTATTTTCTCATTAGCGGTGAAAGACCAGTCTTGTCCATTGAGGCCATTGGATGCACCATCAAAACTGAATATATAACGCCCGTAATTATCTGTAGTCGTTTCTGCCACTTTTATCTCATCTCCATCCATTGGATTATTTCCTTGCGTATTGCCATTGGGATCAATATATAATTCAAGTGTAACATTAGGAATACCCAACTCACTAGGGTCTTGTAAACCGTTTAAGTTATTATCCCACCAAACAATATTTCCAATTTCTATAGGAGGAGGAGCGCATATTAATTCAGGATCACCTAGACCTGCACTTTTTGCAAAGCTAGGACTGTTACCATTTGGACTACCTTGATAAACTTCTAAAGCTTTTCTTTTACTACCATTGGTACTATTTGCCCAAACAACGCCGTTGGCATAATAAGATACGGCATCTGCTAGAGGGAACATAACTTCTCCCGAACCTGGTAAGACAGCTAAACCTCCCAAACCTGCTTGATTTTGGGTGCCTGCCCAAAAATCAGCCCAATAAAAAGATTTACCTCCTGGCCCCGAATTACCCTTAGGATTGGTTGAATTCAAGGACCCAACAGATCCGTTATTTTCTAAAGTATAGCTATCGGTATTAATATTATAAGCTGCACGTAGTACGTCTCCATAAACAAAATTTCGCTCAGCAGTACTACCAGAAGGACCAGTAGGAGGAGGTGCCATATAACCTAATTGATAACCTGTTCGATCTCCTATTCCAATAATAATAGAATTGTCGTCATCAAATTCAATATCTGCTACATAAGGTTGAGCGAAATTGGCATCCGTTTTATTAGATACAAAGGGAGCCATTGTATTCCAATCATCTATCCATTTTACAAAATAATCAGACCCTTTTGTCCATGCTTGTCGGTAATAGTCTAAAGAGAAACTCAATTCATTCGTCCAAGTGGTCCCATCAAAAGAATAGATATTGGCAGTTAAATCACTACAAGCCCCACCAATTGTACATGAACTTAAGCTAGCATCACAAATGACCCCTGCGTATAGTTTGCCTCTTCGAAACTCTAAGGCCCACGGCCGAGCAATACCATTACTACAAGGCGCATTGCTTAACCAAGGAATGCCCGGTAATGGTGTAGCACTACCTGGCGTTGGGTTGTCTAAGTCAATGGTGTAAATTTTTCTATCGTAAAGATTCGTTACATATAATTGGTTTAACTCAGGGTTGATTTCTGTATCTCCAAAACCTACTTTTGCTACTTGGCCAAAAGTAGTAGGGTCAATATTATCACACGGTCCACAAGGACCTACTTGTCCAAAAGCAGATCCTGCACCAGGAAATCTAGTATCATTATCATCTACTATACCTGCGGTATTTCCAAAATCATAAAATACAGAAGCGTCATCTTTAGCATCCCCTTCTTGATGTACATAGATAGCACCTATTCCATCAGGACCTAATCCAGCATGTCTTTTTAAAAGAGAAGACATGTATAATTTTTCCGTACTTCCATTATAGGCTGTTCCCCATACCGTTCCGACCGCATCGATACTCACATAATTGGTGTAAGTAGCAGTTGGGGAATCTCCACTATCATTATATTCAAATCTAGCAATACCTGTCGTACCTGTATTCGAAGGATCTTGAGGATCTCCATTGGCATAACAAGGAATAACAAAGAAGGGATTTGTCTGATCGCAATAATGTGCTTTATCAATAACACCAAGATTGGCGTTACATCGACCGCTTTCTATAAATTGGACCGTCGTACCTGATTCGGGACCATAGGGCCCTTCTTCAAAATTATCAGGTACGGTAAATTCTACTCTATAAACAGTGGTGGCAGATAAGCCCGAAAAAAGATAAGCTCCAGAATCGTCTGTGGTGGTAGGCGCCCCTACCTGACCATCATTATCAAATAAGCTAACACTTACTTCTTTTAAGGGACCATCTCTTGAATCTCTAGTACCATCATTATTAATATCTTCATAGACCACGCCACCCAGTTCTGTAGCATTACCGCAAGCACTTGTCGTAGGATAACCCGTCCAAGAACCCGCTGCACTTGGAGGCGCAGCTCCAGTACAAGAAATAGAAGCCTCCCAACCACTAGCAGTAGTAGCACTATTTGAAGTAAAGGCGAACGTTAGACAAGTAGCGGAAGAGGTAACAACACCAGGAGCATTCGCTTCCCCAAATCCAGCATAAGTACCAATAAGTGCAGCAGTAGTAGAGGCACCG
>CALJIY010000539.1 GCA_937973945.1 uncultured Saprospiraceae bacterium
TCGCAATATCGATCGATTATCTTTTATCAAAATGAAGCAGAAAAAGCGATCATTGATAAAAAGGTAGCGGCTTTGAATACAGAATTGGCGCCCCTAAAAGTCGCTGCGGAAGTCATGCCTTTTGAAAAGTTTTGGATCGGGGAGGACTACCACCAAAATTATGAACGCTTGCATCCGACGCAAGGATATATTATGGCTGTGTCTATTCCTCGACTGAAAAAATTCCAGAAAAAATTTCCGCATTTAATCAAGGAGGAGAGTCACTGATAATGGAGTTACTGAGATACAAAATAATTGAACACAGAGGCACGGAGGCACAGAGTTATACTTATATCTTTTACTACTTTAGTATAAAGCATTGTAATTAGCTTTTTAAAAACAAAATTTTTAAATTAGCTGCTATTTTTTCTGAACCACAAAAGGAACAAAAGACGTTTGGTACATTCTTTTGTGCCTTTTGTTTCTTTTGTGGTTTAAAAGAGAGTTTTGGCTTTGCCACTATATGCCTTTTGTAGTTCAAAATAAATATAAATCTTTGTCCCGATACGAATAAATTTTAGACGAAAATTACTTAGTCAACAATGCCAAAGGCATACAAGTATAAAAAACTCCGTGCCCCCGTGTCTCTGTGCCTGCTTGCGTTCCTTGGAAGGCAGGTTCAAAAAAACTCCATACCTCCCTACCCATCATAAGCATACAACTCCAAGCCCTCAATCAAGGCCACCAACTTATCTCCATACGCAGGGTCCGTCGCATAGCCTGCCTTCGACAATCCATAGGCCCAAGTTTTATAATCCGCGCCCTTTAAATGAATGTAGCGTTTATTTTGTAGCAATTCGCTATGCGCGCGATAGCTTGCCCAAGCCGTTTCAAATTTTCTAAAAAAGTCTTTGTGGGTATCATCCGAAAAATTAGAACAATGCCCTTTATGGCATTTTTTAGAAAAGCATTTAATACCAAAGTGGTTATTGTTAGTCGTTGCTAATTTGCTATCTCCGGCATTGGTTTCTAACAAACCTTGGGCTAATTTAATGCTGGCAGGTATACCATATTTATGCATTTCTTCTTTTGCGACTTTGGCAAATCGTTTAACGTAAGTTATTTGTTTTTCTTGGGCCTTTGTCAAGTTAGGCGCTACTTTTTTGCTTGGCGTAGTGGTCGAAAGCGCCGTTGCTACAGGGACTCCTTTTGAGGCAACTTGCGCGATTCGTTCTTTTTGAAAACTAATAGATAAGGTAACATCTTTTTGGATCAGTAAATACAGCAGTAAGAAACAAAGAAATAATTGTAAACAATGGGCAGATAGCCATTGTAGAATTTGATTTGTTTTAAAACTGGATACATTCGTTAGTTGGTGCAGCATGGTTGTGTAGTTTTTAGAAATTTGACAATAGCATATTAGGGCGTCGATGTGGGATTGACACCTTAAAAATTAAAATTTAAAAACTAAGAAAATGAAGCTATTCGAATAGAGTATTTTCAATAAGGGAGAAGGAAATATATTTTCCTATTCCCTAATTCAAAGGTACAAAATAATGTGTTCTGAAATCTGAAAAGATACCAACAGATTAATGTTAATATTTGTTAGGAATTAAATTAAAATTTATTTCGTACACCTTAGTTCTCCGTAAACTAAATGATACAATATTTGACGTTGACTCTTCTTTTTCCATTGCTGAAAAAGAAGCAAAAAAGCTAGTCCAAAAAAACTCCCTCCGGTCAAACAGTTTTTGGACGGGCCTCTCACCCAGACGTTGACACATCAGAGTTCATCCTTTTCCAAAAAATTGGAAAACTTAGTTTAAAGAGTACTTTGTACTCAGTAAACTATGTGATCTAATGTATTAGTAGCCGTTTCGCTCGGTCAACATATGGGCGGGAGGCTCGACAAAAATACCGGAGATGAGGAAATGCATTTCCGAACCCGTAGGGATGTGTTGGCTTTTTGTCTAGGGTTTTTGGTTCTTTTCTTTTGCTATACTCTTTATGCCTCTAGGCATAAGCTTGCGCAGAATGCAAAAAGAACAATATTTATTTTTATAAAAATATTATTACAAAGTATTTAGTTGTTAAAATGAGACTTGTCTTTTTTTATTCCTAGACTTTTTACTATCTTTAAAAATATCTACTCAACCATATAATTTTTGTTCTTGATCGAATAGGTCAGGAGTAGCTATTAATTGTAAATGGTGATAGTGTGATAACTACACCCCAAAAAATATTATTATGAGAAAACTAAACTATGTGCTTTTAAGTGCATTGGTTTACTGTATGGTAAACCCAATCTACGTTTGGACACAAACCACTACCTTCAATATTTGTCCTGGTGAATCGATCTTTTTGCCAGCGATCCAAGCTTTTCCAACACCGGCCCAGCCGCCCCAAGGACCAGGTGGCGGGATACCAGCAACTCCTTGTACACCGCAATTAAATGCGATCAGTATTTTACCAATAAGCAATGCACTTGAAAATGAATTAACTGGTTTTACAGTCAGCCCGATGGTTAGTACTACTTATACGGTTACTAGTAATGGTGTATGTGGCGGACCAGGCTCCGCAGGTTTTGGGGAGGAAGCGATCATTTATGAAGTGATTGTCAATAACTGTTCTGCTCCGACCATTGATGCGACGATCGTGATCTGCCAAGGAGAGTCGGTATTTTTAGATGCCGTACAAACCTTTCCCACACCCCCTCAACCGCCGCAAGGTCCAGATGGTTCGATACCAGCGACGCCTTGTACCCCTGAATTAAATGGGATTGATATTGCACCGCTGAATAATGTAGCAGCGACCAGTTTAGCAGGCTTTACGGTTAGTCCAACGGAAACAACCATCTATACGGTAACTAGTACTGGTACTTGTGGCGGACCCGGTTCGGGCAATTTTGGAGAGGAAACTATTACCTATGAAGTGGTCGTACAAACTGATTGTGGTACCACCCCAGTTCCAATAGATGCGACCTTAATCATCTGTCAAGGAGAGTCGGCATTTTTGGAAGCTATACAAATCTTTCCCACACCCCCTCAACCACCGCAAGGGCCAGACGGTGGAATAGCAATCACGCCTTGTACGCCTGAATTAAATGGTATTGATATTGCACCGCTGAACAATGTGGCGGCCACTAGTTTAGCAGGATTTACGGTCAGCCCAACAGAAACAACCATCTATACGGTTACCAGCAATGGTGCTTGTGGCGGACCCGGTTCGGGCAATTCTGGAGAACTAGCGATCACTTATGAAGTGGTAGTCGATAATACTTGTGGTCAAACTACACCTATCAATGTGATTAATCAATTCCCTTGGTTGACGGGTATTTTTGATCCAAATTCTTGTAATGGAGAATCTATCGTTGTGTATCAGCAAGGTAGTTACCAATATGTATTAGTACGAGATGGGGAAGGCGATGAAAAATTATATTTTGAAAATGGAGATTTTTATTGTCAAGGAAGTCCAAGCTATGATTGTGCGGCTGCTTTTGGTTTTACATCAGAAGCAGGCCGATGGAGTTGCGGGGATGGTGTGGCTGCTTGTGGCAGTAATAGTGGTACTTTCTTTTTTGACGAATGTGATGGGCAAACTTTCTATTTTATTCGGTTAGCTGATGGTCGAGTGTATGATCCTTATTTTGCTGATGGGATTAGCTTTGAGCCAGAGGGAGGAGAATCTGTTTTATTTGATTTTACCATAGCTAATTTTTCTACACCCTGTACCAATGCAGAAGCAGCAATTATTATTACTTGCTTAAGTATCGATCCAATTACGGATGAAGCGGATGGTATTGAAATAGGATCGGATGAATTAACAACGGCTAGCTTATTCCCAGCATATAGTTCATGGATTGGCGCCCTGATAGATGTTAACAATTGTCAAGGAGAAACAGTGACGGTCTATTCAAAAGATGGCTATGAATTTATATTGATTAAAGATGCCGATGGGGTAGAGCGACTCTATTTGGAGGATGGTACTTTTTATTGTGAAAATTCAGCCAACTACGATTGCATGGTCGCTTATGGATTCATGGAGATGCTTAGTTATTGGGAATGTGATTTTGAGGCACCCGTTCCAGCTGATATTATATTCACCGACTTTCCTTGGTTAAATGATATTGTGGTAGAAGAAAATTGTGAAACAGAATTGATACAAGTCTATGAGTCTGGTGGCTATCAATTTTTATCCGTGACCACGAATGGAGTGACTTCCTTATACTTTGAAGATGGGACCTTCTATTGTCAAAATCAAGCAAACTATATTTGTAATGTCGTGTATGGCTTTGGTGCTCCGACTATCACTTGGCTCTGTGGTACGGCTCTTTCGGAATTGCCAGCAACGAATTTCGTCAATACGAATGAAGTAGCGACTTCCTTAAGTGTTTATCCTAATCCAACGAATGGGGTACTGAATATGTCTTTAGCTTTTTCTGAGCATACACAATCCCTACGATTAATAGATTTATATGGAAAAACACTAGCGACTAAAAATGTAGCTGCTTCTGAAGCTGTCCATCATCTTACTTTTGATCTAACAGCTTATCCTGCAGGTATCTATTATGTAGAGTGGGTATCTGGATTGGAGCGAGGTGTGGAGAAGGTTGTGAGGCGATAAAGTTAAAAAAAGTCAGTCCGCTTCGTTAATAGCTTTAACGAAGCGGACTGACTTTTTTTGTAGTATAATACTCTTAACTAAGTGTTGACTCTTCTTTTTCCATTGCTGAAAAAGAAGCAAAAAAGCTAGTCCAAAAAAACTGGCAAGCCCACCCGTAAACGGTTCGGAAGTATACTTCCTCATGGTCAAACAGTTTTTGGACGGGCCTCCCGCTTAGATGTTGACAGAAACTACTTGATCGATAAGAAGATTGTCATGAAAAATTAGCTGTCAAGGTTTTGTGTATTTTGAACTTGACACTTGATGAACTTGAACTTGACACTTCATTAAACCTTACTCAAAAGATGTAATTCTCTAGATTCCATCATGCCAGCCGCTGCCTTCCCAAATGCTTTTACATGATCCGATACAGAGTGCTTATTCAGATCTTCTTCACTATCCCATTCTTCAATAAAGATAAAAACAGATGGATCTTTTTGGTCCTGATGTAAGTCATATTTGATACAACCCTGCTCTTTTAAAGTAGGAGCAACTAATCCTTGAAGACCTGCTTTTACTGCATCTATGTGTTCCGCTTTTGCTTTGAGCCTAGCAACTAATATAATTGGCATATTTTAATTTTTATTTGTTTTTAAGTAACGACAAAACAATAACTTGAACATCTAGGACGAAATCTTTTGCCCTCATTTTTCCTTAAAAAATACTTCCGTAGCTAGGCTATGCAAGGATTTTTCAAGAAAAACTGAGAACAAAATCTTTTCGTCCAGATGACCAACTTATTATTTCGTCGTTACTATGCTCACTTTTCTGCTTTCCTATCTAAGCTAGGTTAATTATTTATTTTTGCGCAAAAATATCCAAGTAATAGGAATAATGCAGCTACTTTAGTATTATTTTGATAAAGAAGTTGAAATTACTCGCGTTTTACATTACGCTTTTACATAAAGCGTAGCTTAGGCCTCCTCTGGTCTGAGTAGTAATTACTACTCAGACAGAGGTCTAAGCTACAGTCATAACTATTAATCGTTTCTATGCTCAAACAGTTCCAGAGCTTCCTCGAAAAGGAACAATTATTCACTGCGAAGGATCATGTGCTATTAGCCGTTAGTGGTGGAATGGATTCCATGGCGATGGTCTATCTATTTCAGCAAGCAGGTTTCCAGTTTGGTATGGCACATTGTAATTTCCAATTAAGAGGCATTGAGTCTGATGGAGATGAAGCTTTTGTAGCGGAACAAGCTCAAAAATTAAATATCCCTTTCCATTCTATTCGATTTGATACGAATAAAGAGGCTCAGCAGCAAAAAACGTCCACCCAGATTGTTGCCAGAACCTTACGTTATCAATGGTTTGAAGAACTGCGCCAAACACATCATTACACCCATATAGCGACTGCACATCACCTAAATGATTCTTTGGAAACGGTCTTACTGAATCTAACAAAAGGTTGTGGCATTAAGGGCCTTCATGGTATACCAATACAACAAGCCCATGTTATACGGCCATTACTTTTTGCAAGGAGAGAAGATATTCAAGCATTCGTTCAAGATCAGGAAGTTCCTTATCGAGAAGATGCTTCTAATGCGTCAACGAAATATCAACGGAATCTTATTCGCCATAAAGTTATCCCTAATCTAAAGGCCATCAATCCTTCTTTAGAAGGCACTTTTAGACAGACCCTAGATCATCTACGAGATACAGAAATGCTGTTCAACGAAATGATTCAGCAATACCGAAGTAAGATTACTAAACAGGCCGAAGGTCGTTTTCTCATTGAAAAACATGCTCTCCATCATCATCCTGCTAAGCATACCTTGCTATACGAGCTACTTGAGCCATATGGCTTTAATGGCGCCCAAATAAGTCAGTTATTTCAAAGCTTTGAGCAGATTGGAATCACGTTCTCCTCCGCTTCTCATCAATTGTTAGTGGATAGAGATTTTATAGTTGTAAGGTCAAAAAACACTAGAAAGGAAAATTTTAAATTAGTAAAAGAAAATACTAAAAACACAACTTTAAATAATCAAGCGTTCGAATTTAATTATTGTGATAAATCGACTTATGCTTTAAACCAACCAGCCAATACCGCCTTACTAGATTATGATCAATTAGTATTTCCTTTGACCTTGAGGTATTGGAAGGAAGGAGATCGTTTTCAGCCATTAGGTATGAATGGGCAAAGCAAAAAATTACAAGACTTCTTTTCGGATCTAAAGCTTAGTCGCTTTGAAAAAGAGGAGGTGATGATATTAGAAAGTGCTGGAAAGATCTGCTGGATCGTTGGCTATCGGCTAGATGAGCGGTTTAAAATAACAGAAGAGACAAATAAGGTGTTGAAGATAGATTTGCTATAAGAAATGGAAAAGTGAGAATGATTAAGACTGGTCTGTCAAGTGAGCTTTGAACCTGCCTTCCAAGGAACGCAGGCAGACTTGAGCTTGACACTTAAGCTTGAACTTTATTACTTACTTCTCCTCCGCGTCTAACAATACATAAGTTAAACTATTAACATCTTGCTCATTCATTTGTAATTTGCCTTTAAAGGTAAGTCGAGCATCCGTAGGATAGCGTTTTATTTTGGACAATTTTAATTGGACCACCGTCTCTGGGCCAGCACCGCCGCAAAAGAAACAAACCGCATTCGGATTTCTGGATAAGGCATAAGAGATACCCATTGGGTCCATTGGAATCATGTATCCCGTTATAGCAACTTCTTGATTTTGGAAGGAAGTGATAGTCTCCCCAAAGGTAGCTTGATTGAAAGGTAAGTCTGCTAAGGTGTCTTTTTTTTCTTCAAAGACCACATCTGCCAGCGTATTCCAGTCCAAGATAGACTGAGCAGCTAAGATGGTAGAAAATTGGAATGCACAAATGAATAGAAATAATCGAATCATTTATAGGCTATTATTTTTCTTATCCTTGTCGACGTTTAATTTCGTCTCTTATTTCTGCTGCTTTCAGGTAATCCTCTTTATCTAAAACATCCGTGAGCATTTTTTCCAAATCCTCTACATTATATTTTGATAAGGCTACTGGTTCTTGTTGCTTTCCTCGACGTTTTTTGCGCTTTTTGCCTGTTTTTTCCTTATCGTCTCCTTCGCCATCTTCCTCCTCTTCTAGGATGACACCAGCAGCATCTAAAATAAATTCATAAGTATAAATAGGGCATTGAAACCGAACAGCCATTGCCAAAGCATCGGATGTTCTAGAATCTACCTCTATTTGCTCGCCGTTTTTGAGACAAACTAAGCGGGCATAGAAGATACCATCTAGCAAGTTGTTGATAATAACTTCTTGTAGCTCGATATCCAAGGTATCCATCGTATTCTTGAATAAATCATGCGTTAAAGGTCGACTTGGTGTCATACGTTCCATAGCAACCGCAATCGCCTGCGCCTCAAATCCACCAATGACGATAGGTAATCTTCTTACACCTCCTTCTTCTCCAAGGACTACTGCATAGTTATGCGAGTGTGTCACACTATGAGATAAAGCAACTATGTCTAATTCAATTTTTTTCATATCTGATACACGAGACTGCCTACTAAATGATTAGTGGTGTTTGCGAATAGACTTTAGTAACGACTAAATAATAACTTCCGCATTTATGGCTGCCAAATATAAATCTATACTGCGTTGGAAAGCCTCGTCGATGCTGGGCATCGCCTATGTTTTCCGCCTTGTCTAGCTTTATATTTGACTACCCAAAATCGGGAACTTATTTTTCACTCGTTACTTACTGAGAGGTAGTAATATTACATGAAATTTAGATTTAGCACATTAAAACCGTAATCCAAAAATCTTCAATACTAAAATTACAATTATATTCTTAATTCCTCAAGTAAAAAGGTGGATAGCTTTTGAAAGTTGGCTTTATAAATGAAAGACCTACCTTCAATATTCTTTGAGAATTAACGTAAATCAAATCCCCCAAGCGTATAAAAACTCAAATGCTCAAAAAACGCACAAAACTACTAATTCTCTGTATAAAAATAAAGCCCGAAAGCAAAACCTAGCTTTCGGACTTTATTTACTACGTTCCATACAAAAGTTTGGTACAAATAACTTGCCATACTTTAGTAAGGAATTAAGCACTTAAGCACCTTATTCTTAAGGTATAAGGTGCAATTTATATTGTTAAACTTCAACTTCAACCTCAATCACAATTTCAAATCATGATTTTGACCTTTTGAGATTGAAGTTGAAGTTGAGTAACAACCTAATTATTCGCCTTATATTTCTTAAAAGCAGCAGTTAATGCAGGAACTACATCAAATAAATCTGCACATACGCCATAATCGGCTGCTTTAAAGAAAGGTGCTTCTGGATCTTTATTGATGACCACAATCACTTTTGAGCTATTGACACCAGCTAAATGCTGGATAGCACCAGAAATACCTGCTGCAATATAAAGATTAGGACGAATCGCAACACCTGTCTGTCCTACATGCTCGTGGTGAGGTCTCCATCCTGTATCAGCTACTGGACGAGAACAAGCAGTTGTAGCGCCTAGTTCTTTAGCTAATTCATCAATAATTCCCCAGTTTTCAGGACCTTTCATACCTCTACCAGCAGATACTACTAGTTCTGCTTCTGGTAATGGGACCGTTCCTTCTTCTACTTTGACTTCTTTTACTTTGACTCTTCCAGCTGGGCCTTCCGCATTGATCGTTTGCACCGCTACTGGAGCACCTACCTCCTCTGGTGGTAGTGCATTGCCCATTAGAGACAATACTTTTACATCAGACTTGATCTCATATTCTGCAATCGCTTTGCCTGAGAATACATTCCGCTTCACTTTAAAGCCACCATCTACTGTTGGTACAGATTTAACGCCTGATACAGATCCTGCATCTAAACGAGCTGCTAAACGGCCTAATAAAGATTTTCCTGAAGAAGAGTGATTCATCACGATCACTTTTGCTCCTACTTGCTGCGCGACGCCTGCTATGATCGCTGTAAAAGTTTGGCTATCAAAATTATTCAAACTATCATTCGCCACATTTAATACTTGTGCTGCGCCATATTTTCCTAATACGCTTGCATCCTCCACTGCCCCTAATGTAAGAGCTACACACTGTGTGCCCATTACTTGAGCTGTTTTTGCTCCATAGGTCACTGCCTCGTAAGCAGCTTTTTTAAATTTGCCCTTAGGGCTTTCTGCATATACTAATACCATAATTTTATTTTTGTTAGAAGTCAGACCGCTTAAAGAGAAGTCAGATCGCTTTGCTGTCAGACCGCCTACGGCTGTCAGAAGTCAGATGTGAGGCGTTGACGCCCTTCAAAAAGACCTCTTCTTAAATAAACAACGAACCATGTCAACATCATAAGTCTGACATCTGAGAGTTCCGGAAGAACGATCTGACATCTGACAATGAAATGGTCTCGTTATAGAATCTTCGCTTCTTCATAAAGCAACTTCACTAATTCATCCATATTCTCTGGATCAATCATCTTAACCGCAGATTTTGCTGGCGGCATTTCAAAACCTACCGTTACCGCTAGATCAGCAGCTTCTACAGCAGGTACAACAGTTAAAGGCTTTCGCTTAGCCATCATAATTCCTCTCATGTTCGGAATTCGCTGCTCTGCCATACCTTTTGCACAACTTAAAACGACAGGTGTATCCACCTCTGCTACTTCTATCCCCCCTTCTATATCTCTTTCAACAGTTGCAGTATTACCCTCCATTGTTAATTTAGTAGCATAGGAGATAAATGGTAAATCCAATAATTCAGAAACCATCGCACCTATTTCAGAACCGTTATAATCAATGGTTTCTTTACCAAAAAAGATTACATCGTAGCTTTCTGCTTTCGCATGAGCGGCTATCTGCTTGGCTACATATAAGGAACTTTTAGGATCACAATCTACACGTACCGCATTATCTGCTCCAATCGCTAGACCTTTACGGATCGTCTGGTCGTTGTCGGCTGGGCCAACATTAATAATTGTTACCGTTCCGCCAGCTTGTTCTTTTAATTCCAATCCTCTTACGAGCGCATACCATTCATCATAAGGATTCATGATATATTGTACCCCTGCTGAATTGAACGTATTATCTGCTGTAAACGATATTTTTGCAGTGGTTTCGGGTGTTTTGCTTACGCAAACCAAAATTTTCATACTTGAATTTTTGATGTAAACTAAGATTTAGTGGGTAGGGCATCTATAAAAATAGATTTACTACCTCGCTTAATTCTTTCTAATTAGTCAATAGAATCAACTATATTTCTTATCTTTTGTTGTGTTTTATCGTTACTTAAACACAAATCAATTACAAATATAGGGATTTTGATTCCTCCTATAAATGCTTTTTAGCGAATTTTCGCTAAAATTATATTTCTTTGACAATTCTTATGATACCAACTAGACTAGACCGCCTAAAAGAGCTATTAAAAGAAGACCCAGATAACTCCTTTATTCTATTCGCTATTGCCAAGGAACATGAAGGTTTGGGCGAAAAGGTAACGGCCATCAACCAATTTCTGGCACTAATAGAGAAGGATTCCCAATATGTGGGTACTTACTATCATTTGGCTCAGCTATATGAAGAAACAGAAGATCCAGAAGCTGCCTTAAAAACTTATCAACAAGGAATGACTGTTGCCCAAGCAGTAAAAGACCAACATGCTTATTCGGAATTGCAGAATGCTAAGATGAATTTGGAATTGGAGATGTGAGGTTGGGAGG
>CALJIY010000540.1 GCA_937973945.1 uncultured Saprospiraceae bacterium
ATAAGAATGGCAGAATTATGTACATAGGGATTAGTACTCAAAATTTCTTCTTCCAACAAGTAGAAGGAACGGTCGAAGTAAGAAGCAAACAATTGAATGAAATAGCTCAAATCCAAAAAGGAATTATTCTTTGGTCCTTAGATCTGCAATATTTTTTTGGTAAGCGAGTCCGCAATCCTAAACGAGGAAAGTTACCTAAGGTCATTTATAATCCTAGATTTTAATTGAGTGGAGTTGCGATCCGACCACTGTAAGTGATCGGACCGCTTGTTTTTGTTGAAAGACTATTTCGTTAGTTACACCAAGTCGTCCGATCACTTTGGAGTGGTCGGATGACAGATCTCGACCAATTGAGAGAAACTTGCCCCAACTTTATTTTTCATTCATTCAAATTGGAATACATCGGACAATTAACAAAGATATTTTTTGTCAACCTTAGTATTTTCATTAGTTTTAAATATGAATGTGAAATACTTCAAAATTTTATTATTGCTTCTTGGGTTGAGTACTGGACATAGTACTTTATTTGCGACGCATATCATAGGTGGAGAAATTCTATACGAGTGCTTGGGAAATGAAATGTACGAGATCACGATGAAAATTTATCGAGATTGTGCGACTGGACAGGCTTGTTTTGATTCAGATCCAAATTGTCCCTTTAATGCAGGTATTGGTTCTGTTTCTATTTTTAGAGGAAGTACATTAGAAACAACGGCTGTTTTAGATGCGCCCATTATTACAGAGATAGAGGCCAAAATTAGTAATCCCTGTTTGAGACCACCAGCAAATGTATGCGTAGAAGAAGGTATTTATAAGTTCAGAGTAAGTCTAGCAACTATTGATGTACCCTATACCATTTCCTATCAAAGATGCTGTAGGAATAGAACCATCCTAAATATTCAATCTCCTGGTGCTGTCGGAGGAACTTATACCACAACCATCACTCCTTTAGCCCAACAAGCCTGCAATAGTAGTCCTGAATTCATTGACTTTCCACCTATTATTATTTGTAATAATGAAGATATTAATTTTGATCATTCGGCTATAGATATAGATGGAGATTCTTTGGTTTATTCTTTATGTACGCCTTTTGTTGGAGCCAATACGGTTAACCCTGCCCCAGAAAGAGCAGAACCACCTCCCTATGATGGGGTGACTTATATAGGAAATTTTTCCATTACTAATCCTGTTTTAGCGGAAAGACCAGGGATGCGTATTGATGCAGCCACTGGTTTGATTACGGGCATTCCATCATTACTTGGACAGTACGTCGTCGGCATATGTGTGGAGGCTTATAAGGATGGGGAATTAATGAATGTTATTCAGCGAGATTTTCAGTTTAATGTGGGAGAATGTGTGCCACTTGTAAAAGCAGATGTAGAAGAGACAGAATTACGAGTGCAAAATGATCAAGAAATATTTTACATCAGGATTTGTGGATTGGATGGAACCTTAGTTAATGAAAGTACAGAGCGATTCAATATTAGAAACCAAAATTGGGGTATTGATTTTCCGCTGGGTAGGGTTCAATCTAATGAGTGGAATTTTGAAGATATTACCTTCCCAGGTATTGGTACTTATGATGGCATTCTTATTTTAAATGAAGGATTCCCTTGTAATGATACGGCATTAATACAGATTGAGGTATTACCAGATTTGACCCCTGATTTTTCATTTGAGTATGACATCTGCGAAATCGAGCCTGTTAGTTTTACAGACCGCTCTACTTCTGCTATTAGTCCTGCGGCTATTACTGATTGGATATGGGATTTTGGAAATATGGATACCATTTTTAATGAGCAACAATTTAATTATCAGTACGACACCTCAGGAAATTTTCCAGTCTCTCTTACTGTAAAAGATATTAACGATTGTGAAGAAACGATTACCCAAACCGTTTCTTATTTTCCTGTTCCAGAGGAAATATTATTAGGGGCATTAGAGGATCGTGGTTGCGAGCCCGTTGCGGTAACCTTCACTAATTTATCCAATTTATTATCTAGAGAATATACTATTGATTGGGATTTTGGAGATGGGAATACCGGCACAGGATTAAGTCCAACGCATTTATATGAAACGCCTGGTATTTATGATATTGCGGTCAGTATTATTTCTCCTGATGGTTGCACAACAGATACGCTATGGGAAGAGCTAATTACTATTTTGCAAAGCCCGGTGGCTGATTTTTCTTTTAGTCCAATGATTGTTAGCAATTTTAATCCAACCGTAGATTTTACCGATCAATCTCAAAATGCTCGGAATCTACTTTGGGATTTTAATGACTTGGGGACATCTGAAGAATTGAACCCTTCTTTCAATTTTATACAATCTGGTTTAAATCCTGTGTTGCTAGAAGTAACTAGTGATAATGGCTGTACAGATACCACGCTACAATATGTTGAGGTACTACCAGAAATAAGATACACCCTCCCCAATGCCTTCACGCCTAATGGCGATGGTACGAATGATACGTTCTTTGGAAAGGGAAATATAGAAGATGCCACTAGTTTTCAAATGACCGTTTGGAACCGATATGGAGAATCTATCTTTGAAACGACTGATCCAAACCAAGGCTGGAATGGCAGGAAAAATAATGAGGGTCAACTAGCACCTAATGGCGTCTACGTGGTAGTGGTTAATTTTACAAATTTTAGGGGAGAGGCGTTTACGCAGACGGGGTATATTAGTTTGGTAAGGTAGAGATACAGAGCTATATGCATTCTTATTGAACACGGAGACACAGAGGCACAGAGTTATATTTATTCTCCGTGACTCAGTGACTCAGTGTTCAGTACTAAAATTTCGCAAGAAATTCTTCCCACCCATTCTCTCTTTACTTAATCATCCGAATCTTCATAGAAATATCTTTCTCTGGACGATCTCTACCATCTTTTTTTACAGCAACAATTTTATCAATTACCTCCAAACCAGAAATTACCTGTCCAAAGACCGTATACTCGTTATCTAAAAAAGGGGCACCACCTACATTTTTATAAGTAGCTCTTTGCTCTTGTGTATAGTGTATATCCTTTTGAGCTTCAATTCGATTAATAATATTCTCATCTAAAGGCTTCCCGTGGACGATGTAAAACTGCGAACCAGAAGATTCTTTCATTGGGTTCATTTGGTCCCCCATTCTTGCAGCAGCTAAAGCCCCTTTTACATGCACCAAATTAGATTCCTTGATCTCTGCAGGAATTTGATAGCCTGGACCACCATTCCCTAGGGCTTGTCCTGGCTTGGCTTTTTTAGACTGAGGATCTCCACCTTGTACCATAAATCCGTCGATCACTCTATGAAATAACAAACCATCAAAATACTTTTCCTCTGCTAATTTGGAAAAATTATCTCTATGCAAAGGCGTATCTTCTGATAAGACGGCCACCATAATACCAAAAGGTGTTTCGATTTCTACCAAACATTCTTCTGGTGCATCTATGACAATCTGCTGTTTTTTATCTCTATGTTTGGAGCCTTTCTTAGCCCGCAAAATAACCGTATAATTTCCAGAAGAGCGGTATCTATGCGAAGGAGACATTTCTTTTGATTTGGTACCATCTCCAAAGTCCCATTCGTACTCCTCTGCTTCCTTAGATTCATTAACGAATTCAATCTCAGAAGGGGCTGTTCTATCTTCTCCTTGTATGGCAAAGTCCGCAACAGGTCGAGCACAAGACATCAAACAAGCAAGGATTAGTAATACTAATAAATTTTTAATCTTCATTTTTTTCTTAAAATTTCAAAAAAATCATATGAGCTTTCCAATGGAAGCCCAATAAAAAAACAATTGAACGAAATAGGAATTCAATTAAAATTAAAATGCAAATTAAAATTAAAAATGCCCTCGTAATCAAGGGATTGCAATTTAAAAATGAAAATTTATTTATTTGACATTCCTTAGGAAACTGAGAAAAGAATAGGGATAAATTTCATTTAAACATACTAAATTCTGTTGTCTGCAAACGAATCCTATCTCTACTCTCTATTCTCTATTCTTATATCCTTACTGCATTCGTATTTTCATTTTTACATCCTTAATAGGACGATCTGCTTTATCAACAGGTACTGCGGAGATCTTATCAATAATATCTAAGCCTTCTACAACTTCTCCAAAAACCGTGTATTCTTGATCTAAATCAGGACGTCCACCTAGCTCTGCATATAATGCTCTTTGGGCATCAGAGTATTTTATTTTTTTAAAATTTTCTAAAGCGGTTATTTGGGCTTCAGAAACAGGAGCTCCTTCTACAATATAAAACTGAGAACCAGAAGATTTTTTCTCTGGATTGCCAGCACCTGTTCTAGCAGCAGCCAATGAGCCTTTAAAGTGAGGCGAGCCAATTTCTGCATCTATTAAATACCCCGGACCACCTGCCCCTAACATCGTGCCTGGTGCCGCATTACGAGATTCAGGATCGCCACCCTGTAACATAAACCCATCGATCACTCTATGAAATAATAAATCATCATAAAAACCTTCATTTGCTAATTTGATAAAATTCTCCTTGTGTTTAGGCGTTTCATCATACAATAACACTTTCATATTACCATATTCTGTTTCAATAATAGCATAAGAGTTGCCATCCCCAGCACAATTAGCAAATAAGAAACAAAGGCTCAAGCCCATAAATAGACCATATAGATTTTTCATAAGAGTAAAATATTTTTGAATAGATTAATTTTAAACAACTACTGCTTTAGTAGACAAGTTCATAGAATACTTGACAATCAAACGTATAAAATATAGTATATTTGATTATACTTAGTAAGGACAGAACCTTATATATACTTCTTCCTAACAAAAATAACACCTATTACGCTGCTATTAACGTTTACTTAATACCATTATTGAGTGATTAAACGTCTTCTATAAGGTGTGTGTTTCCATTTTTTCACCTGACAATTAATTAATGAAATTATTTATTCAATTTATACTGGCACTTTTAGTAAGTGTACCTATGTGGGGGCAAGTTGCAACAGAAGCGCCTTCGACAACAGATACAAGCGTAACAAAATATCCACCAGTAGCTAATGCGCTCTTATGGGCCATTACTGGAAAGGAATTAACAGATACCTCTTATTTATATGGAACGATCCATATGATTGGAAAAGAGGATTATTTTCTGACAGAGCAAACAAAAAAAGCTTTTAATGAAAGTGATAAGATCGTATTCGAAATTAACATGGAGAATATGAATAATATGATGTCTCAATTTGGTTTATTAATGAAAGCCTTTATGAGCGATGGGCAGACTTTAAAGGATTTTTTAGATGAAGAAGAGTATACAGAAGTCAAAGCCCACTTTGAGGAGAAAGGAATTACTTCTTTTCTTTGGAATATGATGGAGCGAATTAAGCCAATGTTTTTATCTATGTTTGCTTCTACCGATCTTTCTGGAGGCGGCAATCCAATGGCATCTGGAGATATAGTAAGTTACGAGATGGAATTTATGGAAATGGCGAAAGAACAAGAGAAGCCTATGGGTGGATTAGAAACTGCGGAATACCAGATCAGTGTTTTCGATAGTATTCCGTATGATGCACAAGCTCAAATGTTATTACAAAGCATTAGAGTAGAAGTAGATACTGCTGCCGCTGATGAATTAGAAGTCTTAGCAAAATTGTATAAAGAACAAGATATTAATGCCATGATTACCATGTTTGAATCAGATGAAGAAGGGCTTGGAAAATATGAAGAGTTTTTATTATTAAATAGAAATAGAAACTGGATTCCAGTGATGGAGGGCATGATGGGACAACAAGGTACTTTTTTTGGAGTGGGTGCAGCCCACTTAGCAGGAGAAGAAGGAGTTATCAATCTATTAAGAAAAGAGGGGTACACGCTTACCCCTTTGAAGGATAAGACGATTTTGAAACGGCTATAGTTTTTTTAATAAATATTTATAGAAAATGGGTTTGATTAGTAGGTGCTAATCAAACCCATTTTTTATTGACGTAATTATAATATTAAACCAATAAGATTCAATGTTGTTAACATATGTATTCACAACTCAAAGAGTTGTGTTACTTTTGTGCAAACATATTATCCAGTAGAATTTTTTAATAATACGTTAATGAAGTCATTATTTACAACTATAGCTTCTTTACTAGTCTGTTTAAGCGTTTTTGCGCAAGAACCATTAAGTCTTGCGCGTGCTATAGAAATTGGCCTAGCCAACAATTTTCAGCTAGAAATTGCAAAACGAAATCTGGAATTAGCAGAAAATAATAATACTTGGTCTGCTGCAGGAAGAGGCCCTAGAGTAGATGCTTCTCTGAATGTACAGAATGGCTATTTAAATTCTAGAGCAGCTGGTTTTTTACAAGAGCAATCCGCTCTTAGTACAGGTATTACGCCTGCCATTGATGGAACGTGGTTAATTTATGATGGCAATCGCGCGAAAATTTCTAAGCAACAATTAGAAGAATTAGAGGGACAGGGGCAGTTGAATGTTGCCGCAGCAATAGAAAACACCGTTCAATCTGTCATTTTAGCCTACTATCAATCATTAATTCAAGAAGAACAACTAAGGACTTTGCAAGAGGTATTGGACCTATCAAGGGATAGAATCAATTATCAAGAAGTGCGTAAGGAATTTGGGCAAGCAGGGAGTTTTGATATATTGCAAACAACAGATGCCTATCTAAGTGATTCTACGAATATTCTTGTTCAAAAAAATAATGTCGCTACCACTTATAGAAATTTAAATTTAGCGATGGGGGAAGAAGATATGCTAAAGGTCTATACTTTAACGGAAGATTTAAATTTTCAACCTAGTACCTTTAACTTAGAGAACTTACAAACAGCAATGCATGCTAATAATAAAACCTTGCAAAATCTGATGATTGCAAGGGAATTAGCTAATATGAACACTAAATTGCAAGAGACCGCAAAACGGCCGACACTTAGTCTGGGAGCAGGTTTAAGTTATGCATTTAGTGGCTCGGCAGGAGATGGAATCATTAATACAGGAGAAATAAAGACCCCTATAGATTTAGGAGGAACAACTAAGAATTTTAATTTTTACTTGGGAGCTACTGCTGCTTATAATCTATATGATGGAGGTACTAGAAAACGAAATATAGAAAATGCGAATGTAGAAGAAATGATTGCGCAAATGAATATTCAAGATCTCAAACGAAATCTGAATTCCCAATTGCAAAACGCGCTAGCCAATTATAATAATCAAGTGCGTTTAGTGCAATTAACGGAAAACTTAATTGAAAATGCTCGTAATAACTTAGCAATAAGCAAAGAACGTTTTGAAGGAGGCTTAATATCTTCTTTTGATTACAGAGCCATTCAATTAGCATTTGTCAATGCCTCTCAAGCAAAATTAACGGCATTATACAACCTAAAAACTACCGAAACAGAGTTAATGCGTTTAACGGGGCAGTTGGTTGATAGTAAAGGTTAACTATGGGAAAAATCAGAAATCATAATTCATAGATCTATCTGGTTGCATACTAAATTGGATATATGATTTATGACCTGCCTGCGTGCCTTGGCATGCAGGTGTAATATATCTGATGTAAGATTTTTCTGCCCTCGACTCATAGCTCCAACGGAGCGACATCCTGTAACCCATGACGCAGTCATGGGGAATTTCGAGAAAATCGAGAAATTCCAACACACAGGGAACTAAATAGAAAAAACGGTGGTTCATAAAAGAAACACCGTGGTTACAGGCCTTTCACAAGGCTGAAATAGCTACATTAACTATTTTA